>NZ_JBSGZJ010000317.1:0-8554 GCF_053610925.1 Streptomyces sp. NPDC054847
GGGTGCGCCGGGCCGGGCAGCCGCCGCCGGAGGCGCGGTACGCGCCGCAGGGGCGTGGATCGCCGGGCTGGTGCCCGCAGGGCCGGTGCCCGCCCTCGCCGGGGCGGGCGGCGCCGTGCCCGTGGGGCGCGTACCCGCTCTCGCCGGCGGAACCGGCATCGCGCTGCGGAGCCGCACCGGCGGGGACGTCCGGCGCGCGCCCCGTGTGCGGGGCGGCGGGACACGTGCCCCGCGTACCCCCGACAGCGGGCCCCGTGGGCCCCGGCGGCTGTACGAGCAGGCGCGCAGGGCCTGGGACCGGCCGCTCACCGCCTACTACCTGATCCTCGGCAGCAGCATGCTGGTCACCGTTCTCGGTCTGGTGATGGTCTACTCCGCGTCGATGATCCAGGCGCTGGAGTACTCGCTGCCCGCCTCGTACTTCTTCCAGAAGCAGTTCGTCGCCGCGGTCATCGGTACCGTCCTGCTGCTGGTCGCTTCCCGGATGCCGGTCAAACTGCACCGGGCGCTGTCCTACCCCCTCCTGGTGATCACCGTCTTCCTGATGGTGATGGTGCAGGTGCCCGGGATAGGGCATGCGGTCAACGGCAACCAGAACTGGATCTACCTCGGCGGCCCCTTCCAGCTCCAGCCCAGTGAGTTCGGCAAGCTGGCGCTGATCCTGTGGGGCGCGGACCTGCTGGCCCGCAAGCAGGACCGGCGGCTGCTGACCCAGTGGAAGCACCTGCTGGTGCCGCTGGTCCCGGTCGCCTTCCTCCTCCTCGGCCTGATCATGCTCGGCGGGGACATGGGCACGGCGATCATCCTCACCGCGATCCTGTTCGGTCTGCTGTGGCTGGCGGGGGCCCCGACCCGCCTCTTCGCGGGGGTGCTCGGCATCGCCGGTATCGTCGGTCTGCTGCTGATCAGGACCAACGAGAACCGGATGTCCCGGCTGTCCTGCATCGGTGCGATCGACCTCGGACCGGAAGGCGAGTGCTGGCAGGCCGTCCATGGCATCTATGCTCTTGCGTCTGGCGGATGGTTCGGTTCCGGTCTCGGTGCAAGTGTGGAAAAATGGGGCCAACTACCCGAACCGCACACCGACTTCATCTTCGCCATCGCCGGGGAGGAACTGGGCCTGGCGGGGACGCTGTCGGTGCTCGCCCTGTTCGCGGCTCTAGGCTATGCGGGTATCCGCGTCGCCGGACGCACGGAGGACCCCTTCGTGAGGTACGCGGCGGGAGGCGTCACCACGTGGATCACGGCCCAGGCCGTGGTCAACATCGGTGCGGTGCTCGGTCTGCTGCCGATCGCCGGCGTCCCGCTGCCGCTCTTCTCCTACGGAGGGTCCGCGCTGCTGCCGACGATGTTCGCCGTCGGGCTGCTGATCGCCTTCGCGCGAGAGGATCCCGCGGCAAAGGCGGCCCTGGCCGTGCGGAGGCCCGGGGTGAGATGGAAGACGATGAGACGGCGCGTCAAGAAGCGTCCGTCCGGAGAGCGGTGAATTTCGGTGCATGTCGTACTCGCCGGTGGGGGGACCGCCGGCCACATCGAGCCCGCGCTCGCCCTCGCGGACGCCCTGCGCAGGCAGGACCCGAGCGTGGGCATCACAGCCCTCGGCACGGAGCGCGGTCTCGAGACCAGGCTTGTGCCTGAGCGCGGCTACGAGCTGGCGCTCATCCCCGCAGTTCCGCTGCCGCGCAAACCCACACCCGAGCTGATCACCGTCCCGGGACGGCTCCGGGGCACCATCAAGGCGGCGGAGCAGATCCTCGAGCGGACCAAGGCCGACTGCGTCGTCGGCTTCGGCGGTTACGTCGCGCTGCCCGGCTACCTCGCGGCCAAGCGCCTCGGGGTGCCGATCGTGATCCACGAGGCCAACGCCCGTCCCGGCCTCGCCAACAAGATCGGCTCGCGGTACGCCGCCGGCGTGGCCGTCGCCACGCCCGACAGCAAGCTCCGCAACTCCCGGTACATCGGCATCCCGCTGCGCCACACCATCGCGACGCTCGACCGCGCGAGGGTCCGCCCCGAGGCGCGCGCCGCCTTCGGCCTCGACCCCAACCTGCCGACGCTGCTGGTCTCCGGCGGCTCGCAGGGCGCCCGCCGCCTCAACGAGGTGATCCAGCAGATCGCTCCGGTGCTCCAGCGCTCCGGGATCCAGATCCTGCACGCGGTCGGCCCGAAGAACGAACTGCCGCGCGTGGACAACATGCCCGGAATGCCGCCCTATGTGCCGGTACCGTACGTGGACCGGATGGATCTCGCGTACGCCGCGGCCGACATGATGCTGTGCCGCGCGGGAGCGATGACCGTCGCCGAACTCTCCGCCGTGGGCCTGCCCGCCGCTTACGTACCGCTGCCGATCGGCAACGGCGAACAGCGGCTCAACGCCCAGCCGGTGGTGAAGGCGGGTGGCGGACTGCTGGTGGACGACGCCGAACTGACCCCCGAGTGGGTCCAGGGCAACGTCCTTCCGGTGCTGGCCGATCCGCACCGGCTGTACGAGATGTCGCGTGCGGCCGCCGAGTTCGGCCGCAGGGATGCCGACGATCTGCTCGTCGGCATGGTGTACGAGGCGATTGCTGCACGCCGGCAGGCGTGAGAAGGCAGGGAGCGTGGCCGGACCGACCACCGCCGAACGCGGTGCGCGCAAGCCCCCGGACGGACCGGAAGGACCGGACGGCAAGGCCCGCCCGCACCGCGAGGACACTCCCGCCGGCCGTTTCCGGCGGCCCGGTCCCCGCTCCCTGCTGATCGCCCTCGGCGCGATCGCCCTTGTCGCGGGTGCGCTCTGGCTGCTCTACGGCTCCTCCTGGCTGCGCGCCGAGCAGGTGGCCACCCGGGGTACCCGCGTCCTCACGCCCGGTGAGGTCCGCGCCGTGGCGGCGGTGCCGATCGGCTCTCCGCTCATCTCGGTCGACACCGACGCCATCGAGGCCAGGCTGCGACAGGAACTGCCGCGAATCGAGTCCGTGGCGGTCGAACGGTCGTGGCCGGACGGTATCGAACTGGTCGTGACCGAGCGAAAGCCGGTCCTGCTGCTCGAAAAGGGAGCAAAGTTTGTCGAAGTGGACGCAACCGGAGTGCGGTTCGCCACGGTCGGCAAGGCGCCCGCGGGTGTTCCCCTGCTCCAGCTGGAAGTTGACGACTCGCCAAGTCTGAACCGATTCGGGGCGGACCGGCTCGTCGCGGAAGCGGTCCGGGTCAGAAGTGAACTTCCCGCGAAAGTCGCATCCGATCTACAGAGCATGAAAGTAGTCTCATACGACTACATCTCCCTGGAGTTGAGCGGCAATCGCACCGTGGTGTGGGGCAGCTCGGGGGAGGGCGGGGCGAAGGCGCGGGCGCTCGAAGCACTCATGAAAGCAGCCCCCCAGGCCGGGCACTTCGATGTGAGCGCGCCCAGCGCCCCTGCCTCATCGGGGAGTTGACGCGCATCTGTGCTGGCCAGCACCCTGGTTGGTCATTGCTGTGCGTGATCACATAGGGTGAAAAGAAAAACGGGAGGTTCGGCGTGTTCGTTGAACGGGCGCCACTTGTCGACTTAGTGTCCTGTTCGGAAGAGTCCAGGGAACAGACACACTGGTAACCCTAAACTTCAGCGTTAGGGTTCGGGTCGGCAGCCGGCTGGTCGGGCCGTCCCAATTCGACATCAGTCGTCGCAGCGCGGCCCCGCGAGGCGGCGACACGTAACTCGAGGCGAGAGGCCTTCGACGTGGCAGCACCGCAGAACTACCTCGCAGTCATCAAGGTCATCGGTGTCGGCGGCGGTGGTGTCAATGCCATCAACCGAATGATCGAGGTCGGTCTCAAGGGCGTCGAGTTCATCGCTATCAACACGGACGCTCAGGCGCTGTTGATGAGCGACGCCGACGTCAAACTCGACGTCGGCCGCGAACTCACGCGAGGCCTCGGCGCCGGAGCGAATCCGGCAGTCGGTCGCAAGGCGGCAGAGGATCACCGCGAGGAGATCGAGGAGGTCCTCAAGGGGGCCGACATGGTCTTCGTCACCGCCGGCGAAGGCGGCGGCACCGGCACCGGCGGCGCACCCGTCGTCGCCAACATCGCCCGCTCGCTGGGCGCCCTCACGATCGGCGTGGTCACCCGCCCGTTCACCTTCGAGGGCCGGCGGCGTGCGAACCAGGCGGAGGACGGCATCGCCGAACTCCGCGAAGAGGTCGACACCCTCATCGTCATCCCGAACGACCGGCTGCTGTCCATCTCGGACCGCCAGGTCAGCGTGCTGGACGCCTTCAAGTCGGCGGACCAGGTACTGCTGTCCGGTGTTCAGGGCATCACCGACCTCATCACCACCCCGGGTCTGATCAACCTCGACTTCGCCGACGTCAAGTCCGTGATGTCCGAGGCCGGCTCGGCCCTCATGGGCATCGGTTCGGCCCGCGGCGACGACCGTGCCGTGGCCGCGGCGGAGATGGCGATCTCCTCGCCGCTCCTCGAGGCGTCCATCGACGGCGCACGCGGCGTGCTGCTCTCCATCTCCGGCGGCTCCGACCTCGGCCTGTTCGAGATCAATGAGGCGGCCCAGCTCGTCAGCGAGGCGGCCCACCCCGAGGCCAACATCATCTTCGGCGCCGTCATCGACGACGCGCTCGGCGACGAGGTCCGGGTCACGGTCATCGCGGCCGGCTTCGACGGCGGTCAGCCGCCGACCCGCCGGGAGAACGTGATCGGCTCGGCCTCCAAGCGCGACGAGCAGGCCCCGACCCCGCCCCGCGGTAGCGACGGCCCCCGCTCCACCGGGCTCGGCACCGTGCCCGTGCGCGAGGAGCCCACGCCCGCGGAGCCGGCTCCGGTCGCGAGCGACCTGGGATCGCCGGCCGGCCCGGCGCAGGTTCCCACGGCCCGTCCGTACCCGGACAGCCAGGCGGAAGAGCTGGATGTTCCGGACTTCCTGAAGTGACTGTGCAGCACGACGCGATACACGAGAGCGGCGCGCACTTCGCCTTCACCGACCGGTGGGGCGGGGTGAGCGCCGTTCCGTACGAGGAGCTGAACCTCGGCGGCGCCGTCGGCGACGACCCCGCAGCCGTGCTGGCCAACCGCGAGATCGCGGCCAGGTCCCTGGGGCTCGCCCCGGAGTCGGTGGTCTGGATGAACCAGGTGCACGGCAACGACGTCGCCCAGGTGGACGGCCCGTGGCCGACCCCGGACGTGCCGGCGGTCGACGCGCTGGTCACCGCACGGCGCGGCCTCGCCCTCGCCGTGCTCACCGCCGACTGCACACCGGTTCTGCTCGCGGACCCGGTCGCCGGAGTGGTGGGAGCGGCGCACGCGGGACGTCCCGGGATGATCGCGGGCGTCGTGCCCGCCGCCGTCGAGGCGATGCGGAAGCTCGGCGCGGAACCGGAGCGCATGATCGCCCGAACCGGACCGGCCGTCTGCGGTCGCTGCTACGAAGTACCCGAGCAGATGCGGTCGGAAGTGGCCGCCGTCGAGCCGGCCGCCTGGTCGGAGACGAGCTGGGGGACGCCGGCCGTCGACGTCACGGCCGGGGTGCACGCACAGCTCGAGGCGCTCGGGGTGCGCGACCGCCGGCAGTCCGGGGTCTGCACACTGGAATCGCGCGACCACTATTCCTACCGGCGTGACCGCACGACCGGACGGCTTGCCGGATACGTCTGGCTGGAGGACCGGAAGACCCCATGACCGACCGCAGAACCGAACTCGCCAGGAATCTGGCGGCGGTGGAGGAACGTATCGCCTCCGCCTGCGCGGCAGCGGGCCGCGAGCGGGACGAGGTGACCCTGATCGTGGTCACCAAGACCTATCCGGCGAGCGATGTGCGACTCCTCCACGAACTCGGTGTGCGTCATGTGGCGGAGAACCGTGATCAGGACGCGGCCCCCAAGGCCGCCGCCTGCGCGGATCTGAACCTTCGCTGGCACTTCGTCGGTCAGTTGCAGACCAACAAGGTCCGTTCTGTCGCGAGTTATGCCGATGTGGTGCAGTCCGTCGACCGCCCGAAGCTCGTTTCCGCCCTCTCCGCCGCCGCGGTGCGGGCGGAACGCGAACTCGGCTGCCTGATCCAGGTCGCGCTGGACGCCGAGTCGGGCCGGCAGGGGGAGCGCGGCGGCGTCGCGCCGGACGGGATCGAGGAGTTGGCGGCGGCGGTGGCCGGCTCGCCAGGACTGCGGCTCGACGGACTGATGACCGTCGCGCCGCTGGCCGGACCGTACGCGGGACGGCAACAGGCGGCGTTCGAGCGGCTGATGGAATTCTCATCAAGCCTGCGCGCAGCCCATCCGGCTGCGAACATGGTGTCAGCAGGGATGAGTGCGGACCTCGAGCAGGCCGTCGCGGCCGGAGCGACACATGTGCGCGTCGGTACGGCGGTACTCGGAGTCCGACCCCGGCTCGGGTAACGTCGCGAAGCAAGTCGGACCACAGTAGAAAATATGGTCATTCCCGCCCAAAGCGGGCAGACCGAGTGGATCGCGGGCACTTGGTGACGAATGCCGATCCACCACAGAGCGGAGGACTCAGAGAATGGCCGGCGCGATGCGCAAGATGGCGGTCTACCTCGGCCTCGTGGAGGACGATGGGTACGACGGCCGGGGTTTCGACCCCGATGACGACTTCGAACCCGAGCCGGAGCCCGAGCGGGAGCACCGGCGGCACCAGCCTCCCCGCCAGATCGAGCGTGAGGAGCCGGTGCGGGTCCCGGCGCCGCCCGCACCGCGCGAGCCGGTTTCCCTCCCGGTCGACAGTGGACGCCCGGCGCGGATCGCCCCCGTGGCATCCATCACACCTGAACGCCCGAGCATGGAGAAGAGTGCACCGGTGATCATGCCCAAGGTCGTGTCCGAGCGGGAGCCCTACCGCATCACCACGCTGCATCCGCGGACCTACAACGAGGCCCGTACCATCGGGGAACACTTCCGCGAGGGCACCCCCGTGATCATGAATCTCACGGAGATGGATGACACGGACGCGAAGCGACTTGTCGACTTTGCCGCGGGACTCGTCTTCGGTCTGCATGGCAGCATTGAGCGGGTGACGCAGAAGGTGTTCCTGTTGTCGCCTGCTAACGTCGATGTCACGGCGGAAGACAAGGCCCGCATCGCAGAGGGCGGGTTCTTCAACCAGAGCTGAGAAAAGACACCGGGAACGACCCGGCCGAACGGCCGGGGAAGACGAGAGTCAGGGGAGAGGGAAGCGCGGGATGGGCGTCGCACTGGATGTGGTCTACATCGCGCTGATGTGCTTCCTTGTCGTGCTGATCTTCCGGCTCGTCATGGACTACGTCTTCCAGTTCGCCCGTTCATGGCAACCCGGCAAGGCGATGGTGGTCGTTCTGGAGGCCACCTACACTGTCACCGATCCACCGCTCAAGCTTCTGCGGCGATTCATCCCGCCGTTGCGTCTCGGGGGCGTGGCACTCGACCTGTCCTTCTTCGTTCTGATGATCATCGTCTACATCCTGATCTCCATCGTGCGCGGCTTGGGGAACTCGATGTGAGCGATACGGTCCTGCCGACTGCCGACGACTACGTAGAGGTGAAGAAGAGATGCCGCTGACTCCCGAGGACGTGCGGAACAAGCAGTTCACGACCGTCCGCCTCCGAGAAGGCTATGACGAGGACGAGGTCGATGCCTTCCTCGACGAGGTCGAGTCCGAGCTGACCCGTCTGCTCCGCGAGAACGAGGACCTGCGCGCGAAGCTGGCCGCGGCGACGCGTGCCGCCGCACAGAACCAGCAGCAGCAGCAACAGGGCATGCGTAAACCGCCGGAGCCCCAGGACGGCCGCGGCCCGGGCGGTCCCGGTGCCCCCGTGCCCGCCGCCATATCGGGACCGCCGGTCCAGCAGCAGCCCCCGCAGATGGGTCCGCCCCAGCTGCCGGGCGGAGCACCGCAGTTGCCGGCCGGTCCCAGCCACGGCGGCCCTCAGGGTCCAGGCGGCCCGATGGGCCACGGCCCGATGCAGGGCGGACCCATGGGTGGCCCGATGGGCGGCCCCATGGGCGGACACGGCGGCCCGCAGGGCCCCGGTCCGATGGGTCAGGGACCCGGCGGGGACAGCGCCGCGCGCGTGCTCTCGCTGGCCCAGCAGACCGCTGACCAGGCGATCGCGGAGGCCCGTTCCGAGGCCAACAAGATCGTCGGTGAGGCGCGTTCGCGCGCCGAGGGCCTGGAGCGGGACGCCCGCGCCAAGGCCGACGCCCTCGAGCGGGACGCGCAGGAGAAGCACCGCGTCGCCATGGGCTCCCTCGAGTCCGCGCGCGCCACGCTGGAGCGCAAGGTCGAGGACCTGCGGGGCTTCGAGCGCGAGTACCGGACCCGGCTGAAGTCCTATCTGGAGAGCCAGCTGCGTCAGCTGGAGACCCAGGCGGACGACTCCCTGGCCCCGCCGCGCCAGCCCGCGGCCGCGTCGCTGCCGCCGTCCCCGGCGCCTTCCATGGCACCGGCCGGCGCGAGCGCCCCGTCCTACGGCAACCAGACGATGGGCGGCCACGGGCCGTCGCCGTCCGGCCCGTCGTACGGCGGCCAGCAGCAGATGTCGCCGGCGATGACCCAGCCGATGGCACCGGTGCGGCCGCAGGCCGGGCG
>NZ_JBSGZJ010000318.1:0-6836 GCF_053610925.1 Streptomyces sp. NPDC054847
GAGGCCAGCGACCCGAGATGCGCACCCACCAGCCGCAGCACCTCCTCATCCTCCGCAATGAGGCCCTTGAGCCCGGTACGCACTGCCACACCCGAGGGTCCGGTCACCACGAACGGCACCACCAACTCCCGCAGACCGCCCACAGTGTCCACCCCCCTCCGCACCGGACCACACACACCCGCCACCACCCCCAACGACCCCGACCCACAAAGGTCACCCATTCGACAAACGAACCCCCATCCGCCCCGCGAGACCTCACACACCACAGCCCACAACAACCCACCCGTACACGGCAGAACTCACTCATACGAAGTCAAACAGCAGCAGTTCACGACCCCTCCGCATGTGCCCGGCACCCCAGCGCCCCCGGGGGCAGGCCCCCTGGTCGGGCCACCGTCCGTCGTGATCCGGCAGGGTGGAAGACTGAGCGGCCGTGAACGGTACAGAAGGGGGCGGACGAGACCGTGCGACTGCGACGGGGGCGCACAGGCCTGACGGGCCTGGCCATGATGACGGTGCTGACGATGACGGCGACGACCGGCTGCGGCGCTCTGCTCCTGGAGGACAAGGGCCCTCTCCCGCCGCGCCATTCGGGTCCGCCGCTGCCCGCGGACGCTGTGGTCTCGGACCTGACCTCGGCTCTCGAGGCCGAGGGCATCACGCTGGAGCGGACGCCGCAGGAGCTGATCCCGACCGAGTGCCACGAACGCCTCACGGGCGAGCACGAGTCGGCGACTGCGGACACGGCCCTGAAGGCCGGGTTCACCCGGGCGCGGTCGGACCACGGGTGGCAGCCCGGACATGACATGGGTGAGGGATGGCTCAGCCTGCGCAAGGGCAACTGGACGGCTGCGACCGTGCTTCCCGGCGCCGCGGGTGCGGACGCGTCCCCCACGTCGATGATCGTGATCACGCTGATGTGCGACGGCGGCCGCACGAAGTCGTCACCCCGCACGGAATCCGCGCGGCCGTCCCCCACGGCCTCCTAGAACCCGTCCTGTCCGGGCGGCCAGATGCGGAGCCGGACGACCGGGGCCGTCCGCGGCCGGGCTGTCGGGCTTCTCCCGCGGCCTGCCCCGGACGACTCTCGCGGGGCAGGTCCTAGTCCTGCGGAGGCAGCGCCGGCGCGTGCGGCTCGTCGCGTGACACATGAAGGACCGCTTTTCCGGGGACACGGCGTCCGCGGAGGGCCTCGGCGGCCTCGGCGAAGCGCTCCCAGGACCCCTGCCAGCCGATCTCGACGGTGACGGACCCCTCAGCGACCAGTTCGGTGAGAACGGCCAGGTCCGTGCCCGCATCGCCCTCGATGACGAAGGACGTCAGCGACTTGGCCGGGCCGACGGTCGCGTACGGGGGAAAGACCGCCGGCTCCCCAGAGGTCCAGCCGACGCTCTGCACGCTGCCCCCGGGAGCGAGCAGGTTCCATGCCGCGACCAACTGGGGGCCGCCGACGCTGTCGATGACCACGTCGACCGGTCGCTCGAGCCCCTCCAGGCCGATCAGCACCTCGTCGGCGCCGGCCTCGAGCAACCCCTCCCCACGGGCGGTCGAGCCCACGGAAGCGATCACGTGAGCACCGGCCCGCGCCGCCAACTGGACGGCGAACCGGCCGACTCCGCCGGAGGCACCGGTGACCAGCACTCTTTTCTCCGGACCGAGTCCGGCGGCCCGCAGCGAGCGCAGTGCGGCCACTCCGGCGACCGGCAGAGCAACTGCCTGCGCCAGGTCCAGGCTCTTCGGCACCTCGGCGAGCGCGCCGGTGTCGATGGCGACACGCTCGGCGAACGCCCCCGAGGTCAGGGCCACCACCCGGGTGCCCACCGCCGGGCCGGTTCCGTCAGCGGCAGCTCGAACCACCACCCCGGCGGCGTCCGAACCGAGCACCGCCCCCACAGGGAGGCGACCGGAGCGGGCGTCGTTGAGGTCGCCGTAGTTCAACGAGGCGTGGGAGACGTCCACAAGGACCTGGCCCGGTCCGGGGACCGGGTCCGGAACCTCGGCGAGGCGGACAGAGTCGGGTGCGGACGGATCAACGACAAGAGCACGAACAGGCATGTCTTCCCCCTTGGTTCACGACTTGTAACAGCAGTCATCATCGGTAACGTTGCCGCTCGTCGGAAGGAGGCACTTTCATGTCACGCAGTCACACCCGTGTTACCGACGCACTGAGGGACGAAGCCTGCCCGGTCACAGAGGTGCTCGACCGCGTGGCGGGCAAGTGGAGCATCGGGATCCTGATCGCCGCCGCCCACGGCCCGGTCCGCTTCACCGAACTGGAGCGCTCCATCAAGGGCATCAGCCGGCGGATGCTCAGTCTCAACCTGCGCAGGCTGGAGCGGGACGGGCTGCTCGTACGCACCGTCCATCCGACCGTGCCGCCCAAAGTGGAGTACAGCCTCACGCCCATGGCCCGAGAACTGCACGCCTCGCTGACCGGACTGGTGAGCTGGGCCGAGCGCTACCGGTCCGCCGTCGCCGAGGCCCGCGCCGCCTACGACGATGCGGCGAAGCGTGACCCCGACGCCGGGTGAGACGGCCCGGACCGGCTCCGCCGGCCGCCTCCCGCAGGTCGATGAGATGCCGCGAGCCCAGGCGGGTCCGAACGACCAAGGGGCCGTCTCAGATTTCTCTGAAACGGCCCCTTGTTCTACGACTCTCACGAGTCGGGACGACAGGATTTGAACCTGCGACCCCTTGACCCCCAGTCAAGTGCGCTACCAAGCTGCGCCACGTCCCGGTGCGCGGTTCCGCCGGTTTCCCTGGCTGAGCGCGCAAGAGAACATTACCGCACTCTGCGGGGTCGTCGGACGCCCGGCCTGCGGCGCGGTGGCACGCGGGGCACACCGCCCGTCGCCGGTGGAGGCGTACGAGGGACAATTGCGGCATGGACAAGGCACGCAGAGACCGCGACGCCGAGGGCCGGGCGCGCAACGCCCGTCCCCGGGACGGACTGGGGCGCCCTCTCCCCCATGGCGCGCCCGGCGTGGAACGCCAGCCGGAGGGAGTGCTGCGCACTCCCTCCGAGACGCTCTCCGAGGCTCAGCGGCTGCTCGACGCCGGGATGCCGTTCCATGCGCACGAAGTGTTCGAGGACGCGTGGAAGTCCGGCCCCGAGGAGGAGCGTGAGCTGTGGCGCGGCATGGCCCAGCTCGCGGTGGGGCTCACACACGCGGCACGGGGCAATACCGCAGGCGGCGCCCGCCTGCTGCTGCGCGGGGCGGACCGGATCGCCGGCTTCCCCGCGCCGCACGCCATCGACGTGCCGGGACTGACCGGCTGGGCCCGTGAGCTGGCGGGCCGGCTGACCGGCCCGGTGGACCCGGCCGCAGAGGCCCCGCGGCTGCGCCTCTAGCTGGATCACATGGCGCCTGCGGGCCGCAGCAGAAGCGGGGCCGCCGGGACCACGGCAGGGGCCCGGGCGGCCAGGGAGCCCACCTCGTCACCGAGTCGCTCCAGGAGCCACGCGCTCGCCCGGACGGAGAGCGGCACGCCGTCCGAGGCAGGGGACGAAGAGTGCGGCGCGCATGTCCCGAGGAGGTGCCGCCACCCGCGGGACAGCCCTCTGGCTCGGACGCCGAAGTCGGCGGGCCCGGGGCCCTCGACCTCTTCGGCGGGCCGGGAGAGCGAGGCGGTCGGTCCGGCTCAGGCGCTCCGCACGGTCCGGGCGAGCCGGAGGCCGAGGTCGTCGATCGCGAACGTGGGGTGGCTGCGGCGTCGCACGGAGGCTCCGCAGCCGCGCGCCGACTCGGCCCAGCCGCCGCCGCGGAAGATGCGGTAGGAGCCGTAGACCTCCTCGTCGTAGAGGTCCCAGCACCACTCCCACACGTTGCCCAGCATGTCGTACAGACCCCACGGGTTGGGCTTCTTGCCGCCGACGTCGTGGGCCAGGCCGCCGGAGTTGTCCGCGTACCAGGCGATGTCGTCGATCTCGCCGTACCGGTAACCGCTGGTGCCTGCCTTGCAGGCGTACTGCCACTCCGCCTCGGTCGGCAGCCGGTAGCCGTCCGACGCCCGGTCCCATGTCACTTCGCCGCTGCGCGCGTCATGGGAGTAGGCATTGCCGAGCCCGGCCCGGGCCGACACCTGGTTGCACAGCTCGATCGCGTCGAACCAGCTGATGTTCGTCACTGGCGCGGCTTCGCTCGCGGCGGGAAGGAGCACGGGCCCGGCAGTGGGGCCGTCAGTGGGATCGGGCCGGGGAGCGGCATCGGCTCCGGTGACGGCGCGGTGGAGGCCCCTGGTGACGGGATACGTGCCGAGCAGGAACGGAGCGAGCTCGGTGCGCCAGCGGGTGCCGCGCCGGTCGTCGCGGAGTTCCACGGCACCACCGGGCACAGGAGTCATCCAGGGGGCCGCCGGATCGTCGGTGGAGGGGTGCACTCGGTGGGCCTCTCGTTCCGGGGCGACCGCCGGACCGTCGATGGGGCGGCGCCGGGTCCACGATACGGGGCTCGGGTCCAAGTCCCGCCCATAGTCCCGTGATTGATCGTGCGTCAGAGCAGGCTGCGCAGCACGGCGGCGTGGCTGCGGTCCGGCTCCTTGGACGCCGTCAGCAGCGTCACGGGCCCTTCCGCGGCGAGGGTGCGCAGTTTCTGCAGCGCCTCGGCGGCGGCGGGTTCGGCGAGCTCGGCCTCGTAGCGTCGCCGGAACTCCTCGTACTCCCCGTCCGACCCGTGGTACCAGCGCCGCAGCTCCGACGACGGCGTCAGCGCCTTGGGCCACTCGTCGACGTGCGCCGCGTCCTTGCTCAGACCCCGGGGCCAGAGCCGGTCGACCAGGACCCGGAGGCCGTCGTCCGGGCCGGGCTCCTCGTAGATCCTGCGAACCTTCGTCGTGCCACTTCCTCGTCGCATGTCCCCAGGGTCACAGGACCGGGCCGCCCCGGCGACCGACGGCCCGCCGGGCAGGGCCGCGTCCGGGCCTCCACTCCTGACGCCGCCCGTGCCCGGAGTCGCACACCGAGGGAGTGGCGTGAAATCGATTGCAGAAAATGCTCGTGCAGCATACAAAGACCTATGAAGCTCCTGCTCCGCGCGGCATCGCCGATGGTGCGGACATGAGGCGACGACAGAGCGGACCGCATGGAAACACCTGAGGTGGACACTTCTCCCGGACCAGACGAGAAATCCTTTTCAGGGGCGGGTAAAGTCAAGGAACCCACGGCGAACCGGCTGGTGCGGCACCACCCCGCGGCTACGCGCCGGCCCGGCGCGGCAGGCCGGCGGCGGGATGCGTGGCGTGTGGCCGCGCGGCGGGCTGCGCGGGTCTGCGCAGCGGACGAAAGGTGTGGACACGACAGTGGTGACGATTCAGGACGTGGCGCGTGCGGCCGGAGTGTCGCCGGCGACGGTGTCGCGGGTCTTCAACGGCGGCAACGTCACAGCCGCCCGCGCCGAGTCCGTACGGCAGGCCGCCGCCGAACTCGGCTTCGCGCCCAACCGGCTCGCCCGGTCGCTGCGCAAACAGCAGTCGAGCGTGATCGGCCTGATC
This sequence comes from Streptomyces sp. NPDC054847, assembly GCF_053610925.1. Lineage (NCBI taxonomy): Bacteria > Bacillati > Actinomycetota > Actinomycetes > Kitasatosporales > Streptomycetaceae > Streptomyces > Streptomyces sp. NPDC054847. Next base: position 5,491 of record NZ_JBSGZJ010000318.1, read on the forward strand.
ATCCCCGACATCGAGAACCCTTTCTTCACCTCGCTCGCCCGCGGCGTCGAAGACGCCGCACAGCGCACCGGCATGTCGGTCGTCCTGTGCAACTCCGACGAGGACGTCGACAAGGAACGCCGCTACATCGACATCGTCATGGGCGAGCAGATGGCCGGAGTCATCGTCGCCGCCGCCTCACGCGACCGGACCGACCTCAGCCCGCTCATGGCCAGAGGCATGCCGGTCGTGGCCGTCGACCGCCGGCCCCACGACGCCGACGTCGACGCCGTCATGGTGGACAACCAGCACGGCGGCGAGGTCGCCACCCGGCACCTGCTCCGGGCCGGATACCAGCGGGTCGCCTGCATCACCGGCCCCGCCGGGGCCTCCACCTCCGAAGAGCGCCTCGCCGGTTACCGGTCCGCCCTCCGCGGCGAACTGGGCAACGACTCCGGCGACCCGGCGCGGGCCGCGTCCTACATCCGCCACGCCGACTTCCGCGTCGAGGGCGGCCGGGCCGCCATGCAGGAACTGCTCGCCCTGCCCGAGCCGCCGGACGCCGTCTTCGTGGCGAACAACCTCATGACCGTGGGCGCGCTCGAGGCCCTGCGTGAAGCGGGGCAGGCGCCGCCGGGCGTCGGCGTCCTGTCCTTCGGCGACGTGCCCTGGGCATCGCTCGTGCGGCCCTCGCTGACGACGGTCGAGCTGCCGTCCTACGACCTCGGGCGCACGGCGGCGGACCTGCTGCTCCAGCGGATGGCGGGCAGCGCGGCGCTGCTTCAGACGGTGGTGCTGCGTACGACCCTCAAGCCCCGCGACAGCACGGCGGGGCCGGCCTGGCGGCCGGACGGTCCGGGCCGGACGGGCCCGGGGCGGGGCCCGTCGTGAGCGTGGCGGTCCGGGGGTGCGTTGCGCCCCTGCGGGGCGGATCCGGCCGGACGGCCCCCGTCGTGAGCATGGCGGTCCGGGGGTGCGTTGCGCCCCCGCGGGGCGGATCCGAGCCGGACGGCCCCCGTCGTGAGCATGGCGGCCCGGGGGTGCGCACGGGCCGGTGCGTAGCACCCCTGCCGGGCTGATCCAGGCCGGACGGACCCGGGGCGGGGCCCCGGGTAGGGGGTGCGTTGCGCCCCTGCGGGGCCGATCCGGGCCGGACGGGCCCCGTCACGAGCGTGGCGGTTTGGGGGTGCGCACGGGACGCCGGTGCGTTGCGCCCCGTGCAGGGCGGATCCAGGCCGGACGGGTCCGGGCCGGGGCGCCTCGTGAGCGTGGCGGTCTTCGGTGAGGCGTGGACCCGGTAGGGGGTGCGTTGCGCCCCTGCGGTGCGCGGCTGCGCCGGTGGGTGGTGCGGGGGGCGGGGCCTCCGG
>NZ_JBSGZJ010000318.1:6846-8245 GCF_053610925.1 Streptomyces sp. NPDC054847
CTCCGGAGGGGGTGTCCGGAATGGCTGTCCTCACCGCGCTGCGCGCGAGTTGCGACGCTTTACTTCCGGACACCCCCCTCCTCCGACCCCACCCCCCTGACGTCCGTGCCGCCCGAACCGGCCGGTGGTCCCTCCGTGCGGCACGGCGGTCGGGCCTCTGGGCGGGGGCAGCTCCACGCTGGGGCGGCGAGTCGGCCTTGGGCCGCGGCTCCGGTCGGGCCGGGCGGCGAGCGGTGGGTCTCCCTGGACCCGGGCCGGTCCCCCGGTCCGACGCCGGGCGGCGGCAGTTCAGGTCGGGCCGCGAGTGCGGCAGGCCCCTGGCCAGGGCCTGTGTCCCCGGTCCGACGCCGGGCGGCGGCAGTTCAGGTCGGGCCGCGAGTGGTGCAGGCCCCTGAGCCGGGCCGGTGTCCGGTCCGTCGGCAGGCGGCAGGGGCCCGTAGCGCGGCGCGAAGCTGCCTTCTCGGGAGCGTGGGGGCGCCAGCCCCCGCCAAACTTCTCCCTCTCCCCGGGAGGGGGCTGGCGGCGTCAGCCCCATGGGGGTCCGGGGCCTGCCCCGGTTCGGGAAGGGGCGGGGTGGGGAAAGGCCCCGCGCAGCGGCAAGGGGCCGCGCCGCGTACGGCTGTGGGGAGGTGCGAGGGCGTCAGCACCGGGAAGGGGCGTCGGCCCCCGCGGGTCCGGGGCCTGCTCCGCCGCGCGGCGGAGCCGCACATCGGTGCAGCGGGAAGGGGCGGGGTTGGGGAATGGCTCCGCGCAGCGGAGATCAGTTGACGTGGGCCGCGATGGCCCTCGCGCACGCCAGGGATTCGGTGTGCGTCGTGTCGACCTCCACGTCGTAGGTCACCCCCCGGTGCACCGCGTCCGCCTGTGAGGCGGCCATGCCCTGGACCCGGTCTCCCCGTGCGATCTCACGGCCGGCGGCGACCGCGCTCTCGCATCTGACGCCCACCCACAGCACGGGCAGACCGCCCAGTGCCTTCTGCCACCGCTGTTGTGACGCCGCTCCGCCGAGGAAGACGTCGTCGACGATGATTCGCGCGCCTGCGCGGGCCATCGCCACTATGCCCTCGGTCCAGGCCGCCTCCAGCGCCCTGAAGTCCGCGCCGACGCTCACTCGCCCGTCCGCCGCGATCTCGAGCCCCGCGTCCGACGCCTGCATCTTCGCGGGCAGCGCGTCGACGAACGAGTCGACCCCGAACGCCGGCCAGGGATCCGGCAGTACGGCCTGGAGGCACCGCACGATCCCGGATTTCCCCGAGCTGGAACCACCATTCAGAATGATCATTCGAGTTGTCACCGCGCCACAGTAGGGGCGCCTCCCGGGGACGCGAAACGAATTTCGGATGCGCGTCGTGCGTTCCTCCCGGCTCGCGCCGGGAACGCACGTGCCCCGGCCGGGGGC
>NZ_JBSGZJ010000319.1:0-8237 GCF_053610925.1 Streptomyces sp. NPDC054847
GTCCGCGGCTGGTGTCGCCCGGCGCACCCCGCGAACTGGTCCGGCGCGTCGTCGACACCATGGCCGCCTCGGTACGGCTGCCGGGCTACGCGTACGCCGCCGAGTCCATGGCCGCGGCCGACCTGCGCGCCGAACTTCCCTCGATCGTCGCGCCGGCCCTCGTGCTCTGCGGCGACCAGGACACCGTCACCGGCACCGAGGCGAGCCAGGCGATAGCCGGTGCCGTCCACAAGGCCGCCTACGTGATCGTCAAGGACGCCGGTCACCTGGCCAACCAGGAGCAACCCGGGCACTTCAACGCCTGGGTCCTCTCCCACCTCCGCATCACCGCACGCATCCCCGAGTAGGAGCTGTTCTCATGCCTCTGACCACCACCGAGTACGACAACGGCGGCGACCTCGCCTCGTACACCGACTCCCTCATCGCCACCAAGGACTCCCGTGTGGCGGACTTCGGCACCCTCTCCTTCCAGGAGAAGGCCGGCCCGCAGTACCGCCGCGGCCAGATCCGCTACGTCGGCTCCGGCGCCACCGGCAACCACGAGAACGACAGCCGGATCCTGCCCTCCGGCGGCTTCACGTTCTCCAACATGCTGCTGCCGCCCGGCGCCGAGGGCCCTGCCCACACCCACCACGACGTCGAGGAGGCCTTCTTCGTCCTCGAGGGGCAGGTCCGCGTGGGTATCCACCGCGGCCCCGACGAGGTCGAGTACCGCACGCTCGGCTACCGCGACATGATCGTCGTGCCGGCCGGTGTGACCCGTTCCCTGAAGAACGAGGGCGACACCGACGCCTTGTTCTGCGTCGTCATCGGCACGCAGAAGCCGCAGGTGCCGACCTACCCCGAGTACTCGCCGATGCACGGCGTCACCCGTGACTGACACGCCCCTCACCGGTGTGCGCACCGTCGTCGTCACCGGCGCGGGCCGTGGCCTGGGACTGGCCATGGCCCGCCGGGCCGGCGAGGACGGTTTCCGGGTCGTCCTCGCCGAGCTGGACCGGGAGACGGGCGAGAAGGCCGCCGCGGAACTGCTCGCACAGGGCCTCGACGCCCACTTCGTGCATTGCGACGTGGCCGACCCGGCGTCGGTCGCCGCACTGGCCGGCGCCGTGCGGGAGCTCGGTCCGCTGTACGGGCTGGTCAACAACGCGGCACTGGCCAACGGCGTGGGCGGCAAGGAGTTCTGGGACATCGGCGTCGAGGTGTGGGACCGCCTGATGACGGTCAACGCGCGCGGCCCCTGGCTGGTGTCGAAGGCCCTGTACCCGCAGCTCACCGCCCCGGGCCGGATCGTCAACATCGCCTCGGACGCCGCCTTGTACGGCTCGCCGCGGCTGTCCCACTACATCGCCTCCAAGGGCGCCGTCATCGCGCTCACCCGCGCCATGGCCAGGGAGCTCGGCGACAAGGGCATCACGGTGAACGCCGTCGCCCCGGGTCTGACCGAGTGCGAGGCGACGGAGAGCGTGCCCGCCGAGCGGCACGACCTCTACCGCGCCAACCGGGCCGTCTCCCGGCCGCAGCAGCCGGACGACCTCACGGGGATCGTCTCGTACCTGCTCGGCGAGGAGTCCCGCTATCTGACCGGACAGGTGATCGCCGTCAACGGCGGCTTCACCATGAACTGAACCGCAGGAGAACCGAGTTATGGATCTGGGCCTCGCCGACCGCACGATCGTGGTCACCGGCGGCAGCTCGGGCGTCGGCCTGGCCACGGTCCGCGCCCTGCTCGACGAGGGCGCCCGCGTCGCCACGTGTGGCCGCGACGCCGGCCGGCTGGACAAGGCGGCCGCCCGCCTCGGCGCCGCACCCGACCGGCTGCTGACCGGGGTGTGCGACGTACGGGACGCCGCAGCGGTGCGGGACTTCGTGCTGCGCGCCGCCGGGCATTTCGGCGGCATCGACGGGCTGGTCAACAACGCCGGCCAGTCCCGGATGAAAAGCCTCGACGAGTCCACCGCCGACGACTGGCGCGACGAGCTGGAGCTGAAGTTCGCCGGGGTGCTCAACCCCCTGCACGCCGCGCGCCCGTATCTCGCCGCCTCCGACGCGGCGAGCATCGTCAACATCAACGCGGTCCTCGCCAAGCAGCCGGAGCCCCGGCTGATCACCACCAGCGCCGCCCGCGCCGGCATCCTCAACCTCTCCAAGTCCCTGTCGTCGGAGCTCGCCGGCGACGGCATCCGGGTCAACTCGGTCTGCCTGGGCCTCGTCGACACCGGTCAGTGGACCCGCCGGCACGCGGCTGCCGGCTCCGGCACGAGCTACGAGGACTGGCAGGCCGAACTCGCCGCCGACCGCGGGATCGCGCTGGGCCGCCTCGGCCGGGCGGAAGAGGTCGCGTACGCGGTCGTCGCCCTGCTCTCCCCGCGTGCCTCCTACATCACCGGCACCTCCATCGACGTCTGCGGCGGAGTCGGCCGCTCCATCCTCTGAGGAGACACCATGCGTCACGACACCGGAGGCGATCTCCTCGTCGCCGTCCTGCGTGAACTCGGCATCGACACCGTCTTCGGCATCGTCAGCGTGCACAACCTGCCGCTGGTCGAGGCCGTCGACCGCGATCTGCGATTCGTGCCCGTGCGGCACGAAGCCTCTGCCGTGAACGCCGCCGACGCCTACGGGCGTGCCCGCGGCGGCATCGGCTGCGCACTGACCTCGACCGGCACCGGCGCGGGCAACGCGGCCGGTTCGCTGATCGAGTCCCTCGGCGCGGGCAGCTCCGTGCTGCACGTCACCGGCCAGGTCGAGAGCGAATACCTCGGCAGCGGCCGGGGGTTCATCCACGAGACCAAGGACCAGCTGGGCATGCTGCGCGCCGTGTCGTCGTACGCGGCGAGCGTGCCCGACACCGCACAGGCCGGCCGGATCCTGCGCGAGGCGGCGCGCGCGGCGCTCGCCGTGCCGGGTGGTCCGGCGAGCGTCGAGTGGCCGATCGACCTCCAGTACGCGGCCCAGTCCGACGCTCCCGCCGAGCTCCCCGCACCGGCCGTCCCCAGCCCCGGGGACGGCGAACTCGCCGCAGCCGGCGCGCTGCTGGCCTCCGCACGCCGCCCGCTGATCTGGGCCGGCGGCGGAGCCACCGGTGCCCGCGGCGAGCTCGTACGGCTGCTGGAGGCCACCGGGGCGGGCCTGCTCACCTCCAACTCCGGCCGCGGGGCGGTGCCGGAGGACCACGGGCAGGTCGTCGGCAACTTCGCCACCACCCCCGCCGCCCGCGCGCTGCTCGCGGACGCGGACGTCCTGCTCACCGTCGGTACGCACTTCCGCTCCAACGAGACAGCCGACTACACGCTCGGGCTGCCCGCGGCCCACATCCAGATCGACGCCGACGCGGCCGCGCTCGGCCGCGTCCACCCGGCGACGCACGGCCTGCACGGCGACGCGGCCGCGGTCCTCGGCGCCCTGCTGCCGCACGCCAGGCAGGCGGAGGCCGGCTGGGTGGAGCGGGTGGGGGCCGTACGCGCGGAGGTGCGGGCGGCGCTGCACGACGGCATCGGCCCGCAGGCCGCGATCTGCGACGCGATCCGTGCCGCGCTGCCCCGGGACGCGGTCGTCGCCCGTGACGTCACCATCCCGTCCAGCAGCTGGGGCAACCGGCTCCTGGAGATGTACGACCCGCGGGACAACGTCTTCCCGCGCGGCGGCGGCATCGGGCAGGGCCTCGGCATGGGGATCGGCGCGGCGCTCGCCCGGCCCGGCGCGCCGACCGTGGTGATCGCCGGTGACGGCGGTCTCGCCGTCCACCTCGGCGAGCTCCTCACCCTCGCCCAGGAACGGCCGCGTCTGACGCTGATCGTGTTCAACGACGGCGGCTACGGCGTGCTGCGCAACATGCAGGACCGCTACGGCGAGCGGCGCTCCGGCGTGGACCTCAAGGCGCCCGACTTCGAGCTGCTGGCCCGCGCCTGCTCCCTGCCGTACCTGCGGATCTCGGCCGAGGAGCACGCCGCACCGGTGATCTCCGAGGCGGTCGCCTCCGACGGGCCGACGCTGGTCGAGGTCGATCTCGAGGCGCTCGGCCCGATGAAGAACCCGTTCACCCCGCCCGTGAGGATCCCGGGCCGGTAGTTCCGGACCCTCGAATCCCGCCCGTACTGCCCACTGCCGGTAAGGAGGCACCAGGCCATGAGCGAGAACACGCTGCAGCTGATCGTCCGACGTATGACATGGGAGGCCGAGGGCGTGCTGTCCGTCGAACTCGCCCACCCCGACGGCAAACCCCTGCCGGCCTGGACGCCCGGCGCGCATCTCGACGTCCACGTCGGCGGCCAGGTCCGCCAGTACAGCCTGTGCGGTGACCCGCACGCACCGGACGTCTACCGCGTCGGCGTCCTCAACGAGCCGTCGTCGCGCGGTGGTTCGCGGTATGTGCACACCACGCTGCGTCCCGGTCAGACGGTGACAGTGTCCGAGCCGCGCAACCATTTCGCCCTGGAGGACGCCGAGGGCTACGTCTTCGTCGCCGGCGGCATCGGGATCACCCCGCTGCTGGCGATGGCCCGGGACGCGGGCCGCCGGGGTGCGGCGTGGCGGATGGTGTACGGCGGGCGGAGCCGCGCCTCGATGGCGTTCACCGCCGAACTCGCCGCGCTGGGCGGCGATGTGACGCTGGTGCCGCAGGACGAGCAGGGCCACATCGACCTGGACGCGGCGCTCGCGGACCTCGGCGAGGGCACCCTGGTCTACTCGTGCGGCCCCGAACCGCTGCTCGCCGCCGTGGAGGGCCGGTGCCCGGAAGGCCGGCTGCGGCTGGAGCGGTTCGCCGCTCCAGTCGTGGAACGCGACGGCGACGACGCGGCGTTCGAGGTCGAGTGCCGCGCCTCCGGGGTGACGCTCAGCGTCGGCGCGGACGCCTCGATCCTCGACGCCGCGGAGGCTGCCGGCCTGAGCGTGAACAGTTCCTGCCGGGACGGCATCTGCGGTACGTGCGAGACGCGGGTGCTCGACGGCACCCCCGAGCACCGCGACTTCCTGCTCAGTGAGGCCGAGCACGCCTCCGGCGCCACGATGATGATCTGCGTCTCGCGGTGTACCTCCGGCCGGCTCGTCCTCGATCTGTGACCCCGTGGCCCCTCTTTCCCCCGCACTTTCAGGAGACACCGTGACCGACACCGCCACCGGCGCCTGGCCGTACCTGGACGTCCACCAGTCCCGTACCCACGAGCCGACACCGTACGAGTACCGACTCGCCGCCACCCTCGAGGAGATCTTCACCGAGGAGGGACACGAACTGGCCGACGTGGTCCGCGGCCTCAACGCGCGCAAGGTCCACGCCGCCGACGGCACGCCGTGGACCGAGGAGACCTTCCGCGCCGAGATGAACCGACTGGGAGCCTGACCATGACGCTGTCGACGTCCGCCACCGCGGACCACATCTACGCCAACGGGCTGCGCAACCAGTGGCACGCCGTCGTCCCCTCGCACTTCGTCGCCCCGGGCGCGATGCGCAAGGTGACCGCCCTCGGTGAGCAGTGGCTGCTGTTCCGCCGCTCCGACGGCGCCCTGTCGATGCTGGCCGACCGCTGCCCGCACCGCGGCGCGCCGCTGTCGCTCGGCAAGCACCTCGGGGACCGGGTCGCCTGCTGGTACCACGGCGTCGAGGTCGAGACGGACGGCACGGTCTCCTCCGTGCCGGGCCTGCCGGGATGCAACCTGGAGGGCAAGAAGCTCGTCACGTCGCTGCCGGTCCGTGAGGCCGCGGGCGCGATCCTCGCCTACTTCGGCGACGAGGAGCACCCGGAGCCGCCGGAACTGGTGCTGCCCGAGCCGCTGACCGATCCGGGCACGGACGCGTTCCTGTGCTACGCGGAATGGAACGTGCCGTGGCGGTACGCCATGGAGAACCTGCTCGACCCGATGCACGGGGCGTTCCTGCACCACGAGTCGCACACGATGTCCGACGGCGACACGACGGCCAAGTTCCGCATCCGGGAGACCGACCGCGGCTACTTCTTCGAGAAGACCGATCAGCGCGGCGTCAACTTCGACTGGGTGGAGCTGTGCCGGACCGGTGTGGACTGGGTGGACCTGTCCATCCCGTACCCCCCGTCCGCCGGCCCGGGCGGACCGTTCGGCATCGTCGGCATAACCTGCCCGGTCGACGCCGGACGCACCGGGGTCTTCTTCTGGCGCTACCGCCGGGTCGAGGGCTGGCAGCGCGACACCTGGCGCTTCCTCTACCGGACGCTGATCGAGAAGCGCCACTGGGAGGTGCTGGAGCAGGACCGGGTGATGCTCGAGGCGATGCCGGCCGACGCTGACCAGCAGGAGAACCTGTACCAGCACGACCTGGGCGTGGTGCGGCTGCGCCGGCTGTTCCGGGCGGCTGCGGAGGAACAGTCCTCCGTGGGCGCCTGAGCGCCGAACGGGCCGCCGGCCATGCCGCCTGTAGTGCCGGACGCGGCGGCGGACACCGCGTCCGGCCCTTCGGGAGGACAATGGCGGGGTGAGCGAGTCGCACATCAAGCCTCACCTGCGGTGCCTGCACGGAAGCGGGGCCGACCTCGATCATGCCGTGGTCGAACGGTCGGTGGAGCGCGCGGCAGGCCTCTCGGACACGGCGCCACTGCCCGTCGGTCCGCCGGTGCACGTGCTGGTGGTGCAGACGGGCAGATCGGCGGATCTGCGCTGGTCCGCGGAGGGGACACCGCGCAGGGAGCGGTTCCATCCCGGGGAGGCCCTGGTCAATCCGGCGGGCTGGGCGTCGCGGCCGCGCTGGCAGGAGGACGTGGAACTGCTGCTCCTCGGTATCGACCCGCTGTGGCTGGAGAAGCTGGCCGTCGAGGGCGGCGCCAAGGGACCCGTCGAGCTGGTTCCGCGGTTCCACTTCACCGATCCGCTGCTGAAGATGCTGCTGGAGCGGCTGGCGGCGGAGTACGCGGGCCCCGGCCCGGCGGACACCCTCTACGCGCAGTCGCTGGTACAGGCGGCCGCGGCCGTCGTCCTGCGGGTCGCCGGGGAAGGAGGGTCCCTCGGAAGCCGCGACGGCGGGCTGCCGCCCCGCCGGCTGGCGGAGGTCTTGGACTACATCCACACCAACCTGGCCCGGCGCATCCGGCTGGCGGACCTCGCCGCCGTGGCGGGGGTCAGCGAATCCCATTTCACCCGGGTCTTCCGGACGTCGACCGGCGAGTCACCGCACCGGTACGTGCTCCAGCGGAGGCTGGAGCACGCGCGTCGCGAACTGACCCGCACGGACAGGCCGATCGCGGAGATCGCGGCAGAGGCGGGGTTCGCCGACCAGAGTCATCTGACGCGGATGATGCGGCGCCACGACGGCGCCACACCGCGAATCCTGCGCGACGGCGGCCGGGGCTGACCGCCGGGGCACGTCCGGGGCATGTGGTGAGTGCTTTGTTCCACGGCTGATCGGATCGTTCAAGATCGGTATGCCTGTTCCTGGCGAACCTGTAGGGGTCGCACGGCCACGGAACCCACCGGGGCCGCGCCTTCCAGCCACGACAACCGCAGGTGGGAATCATGGTCAACACACCGGACAAGACACTCGACGGCAAGGTGGCCTTCGTGGGCGGCGCGTCCCGCAACCTCGGCGCGCTCATCAGCACCACCCTGGGCGCCGAGGGCGCTCGGGTCGTCGTGCACTACAACAGCGACTCCTCCCGGGCCAAGGCGGAGGCCGTGGCCGACGAGATCAACGCCGGTCCCGGTGAGGCGTTCGCGATCCAGGCCGACCTCACCCGGACGTCCGAGGTCGAGCGCGTCTTCGACGAGGTCGTGAACCGGTTCGGCAAGCTCGACCACTGCGTCAACACCGCCGGCATGGTGCTGAAGAAGCCGCTGACCGAGATCACGGAGGAGGAGTACGACCGGATGTTCGCGGTCAACTCCAAGGCCGCGTTCTTCGTCATGCGCGAGGCCGCCCGCCGGATGGAGGACGGTGGCAAGATCATCACCATCGTCACGTCGCTGCTGGCCGCCTACACCGGCCTCTACTCTTCGTACGCCGGCAGCAAGGCACCGGTCGAGCACTTCACCCGGGCCCTGTCGAAGGAGCTGTTCGGCCGGAACATCTCGGTCAACAACATCGCCCCCGGCCCCATGGACACCTCGTTCTTCTACCCCGCGGAGGACGACGACTCGATCGCCTACCACAAGTCGTCCGCCATGAACGGGGACCTCACCAAGATCGAGGACGTCGTTCCCTGGGTGCGGCACCTGCTCACCGACGGCTGGTGGGCGAACGGCCAGACGATCTTCCTCAACGGCGGTTACAC
>NZ_JBSGZJ010000320.1:0-8236 GCF_053610925.1 Streptomyces sp. NPDC054847
GAGCGCGGTACGCCGCCCGCAGGGCGGTACGGGGTCCTGGGCCTGCCCGGTTCGGGGAGGGCCGGGCAGGGGAGAAGCTCCGCGCAGCGGCCCCGACACTCATGCCGCGAATTTGCGGCGCCCGCGCAGCATCTTGCGCATGCCGCCCCCGTCCGGCCGGCCCATATCCTGGGACCCCCATCTACAGCGAAGCGCCCGGAGGTGCAGTCTTGAGCACGTCGCAGATCCCCGTCATCGTCCTCGCGGGCTTTCTGGGATCCGGTAAGACGACCTTGCTCAACCACCTGCTGCGGACCAGCCGCGGCACCCGGATCGGCGCGATCGTCAACGACTTCGGGTCGATCGAGATCGACGCGATGACAGTGGCCGGACAGCTCGGCGATTGCACCGTCTCCCTCGGCAACGGATGCCTGTGCTGCGCCGTCGACGCGAGCGAGCTCGACGTCTTCCTCGACAAGCTCACGCGCCCGGCCGTCGGCCTCGATGTGATCGTCATCGAGGCGAGCGGGCTCGCCGAACCGCAGGAGCTCGTCCGGATGTTGCTGGCCAGCGAGAACGAACGGATCGTGTACGGCGGTCTCGTCGAGGTCGTCGACGCGGCCGAGTTCGAGCAGACCCGTGCACGGCACCCGGAGATCGACCGGCACCTCGGGGTCGCCGACCTGGTCGTCCTGAACAAGGCCGACCGGGCCGGTGAGGCGGCCCTGCGGGCGCTGCGTGAGAAGATCACCGCTCTCGCCGGCCGGGCGGCGGTGATCCCGGCGTCGTACGGGCGCGTCGACGCCGAGCTGTTCTTCGAACCGCGCCCGCCGTCGGAGCGCGTGGGCCAGCTCTCCTTCGACGACGTCCATGACGACGACCACGAATCCGACGCACACGACTGCGGAGGCACCGGACACGACGGTCATCTGCACGCCGCCTACGAAAGCGCCTCGTTCACCTCGGACGACCCGCTCCACCCACGGCGGCTGCTGGACTTCCTCGACTCACGGCCGGAGGGCCTCTATCGGATCAAGGGCTTCGTCGACTTCGGCGCCCTCGATCCCCGTAACCGCTACGCCGTCCACTCCGTCGGCAGGTTCCTGCGCTTCTACCCCGAGCCCTGGCCGACGGGGGGCGGCGGGCGGCAGACGCAGCTCGTCCTCATCGGCTCCGGCATCGACGCACCCGCCCTGCTGGCGGAACTGGATGCCGCCCGCGTCACCGGCGCACAGGACGCCCCGGAGGAACACAACCTGTGGGGAATCCTGCGCTACGTACGCGACGAGTCCTCCGACGAACCGTCCGACACCCGATCCGACTTCCCCTCCGACGACCCGTCCGAGGACCTCTTGGTGAGCGACCGTCCGGACTGACCCTCGACGGATCGGCCCGGACGGCCCCTTTTCTGATGTCCGAAGACGTGGCAGCCGGGGTTCTAGCTCGCCGGCCCCGCCAGCACCGCCACCGGCGACGCGAGAGGTGTGCCGGAGCCGTCGCGCCGCGGATCGATCTCCGGCAGCTCGGCGGGCTCGCCGTTCTTCTGCGCCGCCCGGGCCGGCGCCGCGCCCGCCCAGGCCAGGAGCAGCACGTCCTCGCCCTTCAGGAAACGCTGGCAGCGCACGCCGCCCGTGGCCCGCCCCTTCCGGGGGTACTGGTCGAACGGTGTCAGCTTCGCCGTCGCGATCGAGTCGTCCAGCGTCCCGTGCGAGCCCGCGACGGTGAACACCACCGCATCGCCCGCTGGATCCACCGCCGTGAACGAGATGACCTCGGCGCCCTCGGCGAGTTTGATGCCGGTCATGCCGCCTGCCGGGCGGCCCTGCGGCCGCACCTGGGAGGCCGGATAGCGCAGCAGCTGCGCGTCGGAGGTGATGAAGACCAGGTCCTCCTCGCCGGTGTGGAGCTCGGCGCCACCGACGATCCGGTCGCCCTCCTTGAGGGTGATGACCTCCAGCTCCTCCTTGTTGGCGGGATAGTCCGGCACCACACGTTTGACCACACCCTGGAGCGTGCCGAGCGCGAGGCCCGGCGACGACTCGTCGAGCGTGGTCAGGCAGACGAGGGTCTCGTCGGACTCCAGCGAGAGGAACTCGGCAACCGGAGCGCCCCCGGCGAGGTTCGGCGTGGTGGCCGTGTCCGGCAGCTGGGGCAGGTCGATCACCGACAGACGCAGCAGCCGCCCGGCCGACGTCACCGCGCCCACCTCGCCGCGCTGCGTCGTGAGCACGGCGGAAACGATCACGTCGTGCTTGGAGCGCCGGCTGCGGCTGTCGACCAGCGGCTCCCCGGTGGCCGTGCGGGCGAGCAGGCCGGTGGAGGAGAGCAGCACCCGGCACGGATCGTCCGCCACCTGCAGCGAGGCCGCCGGCGCGGGCGTGCCCGCGGACTCCAGCAGCACCGTGCGCCGGGGGGTGCCGAACTTCTTCGCCACGGCGGCCAGTTCGGAGGAGACCAGCTTGCGCAGCTCGGCGTCCGACTCGAGGATGCCGGTCAGCTCGTCGATCTCCCCGTTCAGCCGGTCGCGCTCGCTCTCGAGCTCGATCCGGTCGAACTTGGTGAGCCGGCGCAGCGGGGTGTCGAGGATGTACTGCGTCTGGATCTCGCTCAGCGAGAAGTGCTCGATCAACCGCTCCTTGGCCTGCGCCGAGTTCTCGCTGGAGCGGATGAGCCGGATGACCTCGTCGATGTCGAGGAGGGCGACGAGCAGGCCCTCCACCAGGTGCAGCCGGTCCCGGCGCTTGGTCCGCCGGAACTCGCTGCGCCGGCGGACGACGTCGAAGCGGTGGTCGAGGTAGACCTCGAGCAGTTCCTTCAGTCCGAGCGTGAGCGGCTGGCCGTCGACCAGGGCCACGTTGTTGATGCCGAAGGACTCCTCCATCGGCGTCAGCTTGTAGAGCTGCTCCAGGACGGCCTCGGGGATGAAGCCGTTCTTGATCTCGATGACGAGGCGCAGGCCGTGCTGCCGGTCGGTGAGGTCCTTGACGTCGGCGATGCCCTGGAGCTTCTTCGACCCGACCAGGTCCTTGATCTTCGCGATGACCTTCTCCGGGCCGACCGCGAAGGGCAGTTCCGTGACGACCAGGCCCTTGCGGCGGGCGGTGACGTTCTCCACGGACACCGTGGCACGGATCTTGAACGTGCCGCGGCCGGACTCGTACGCGTCCTTGATGCCGGTCAGGCCGACGATGCGGCCGCCGGTCGGCAGGTCGGGGCCCGGGACGTGGCGCATCAGCGTCTCGAGGTCCGCGCCCGGGTGTCTGATGAGGTGGCGTGCCGCCGCGATGACCTCGCCCAGGTTGTGCGGGGGCATGTTGGTGGCCATGCCGACCGCGATGCCGGACGCGCCGTTCACCAGGAGGTTCGGGTAGGCGGCGGGCAGGGCGACAGGCTCGCGCTCCTGGCCGTCGTAGTTGGACTGGAAGTCGACCGTGTCCTCGTCGATCGACTCGGTCATCAGACTGGTGGCGTCGGCCATGCGGCACTCGGTGTACCGCATGGCGGCCGGCGGGTCGTCGTTGCCCAGCGAACCGAAGTTGCCGTGGCCGTCGACCAGCGGCAGGCGCATCGAGAACGGCTGCGCCATGCGCACGAGGGCGTCGTAGATCGACGCGTCGCCGTGCGGGTGCAGTTTGCCCATGACTTCGCCGACGACGCGCGCGCACTTCACATAGCCGCGGTCGGGGCGCAGGCCCATCTCGTTCATCTGGTAGACGATGCGGCGGTGCACCGGCTTCATGCCGTCGCGTGCGTCCGGAAGGGCCCGGGAGTAGATCACCGAGTACGCGTACTCGAGGAAGGAGCCCTGCATTTCGTCCACCACGTCGATGTCGAGGATGCGCTCCTCGAAGTCGTCCGGCGGTGGGGTCTTCGTGCTGCGGCGGGCCATCGCGGCTGCTGCTCCTTCACGTACCAGGTGGGCATCTGACGCCGACCATTGTGGACCGTCCCGCTGACAACCCGGACCGCGACCCTTGTTCGAGGCCGCCCCGCGGGTGGAACGGCGCAGATCGCGGCACGGGAACTTCGCCAGGTGTCAGCGCGCTTGCATACAGTGGCAGGTCTGGCAGCACCTCTAAGTTTTCGCGATCGAAGGGACGTACATGCCCATGGGTCACACGGCCACAGCGCCGACCGGTTCCGGCGGCCTGACAGCGACCGAGCACCGCCTGGCCAACGGCCTGCGCGTGGTGCTCTCCGAGGACCACCTGACCCCGGTCGCCGCGGTCTGCCTCTGGTACGACGTCGGCTCCCGCCACGAAGTCAAGGGCCGTACGGGACTCGCCCACCTCTTCGAGCACTTGATGTTCCAGGGCTCGGCACAGGTGAAGGGGAACGGTCACTTCGAACTCGTCCAGGGAGCCGGCGGCTCGCTGAACGGCACCACCAGCTTCGAGCGGACCAACTACTTCGAGACCATGCCGACGCACCAGCTGGAGCTCGCGCTCTGGCTCGAGGCCGACCGCATGGGCTCGCTGCTGACGGCCCTCGACGACGAGTCGATGGAGAACCAGCGCGACGTCGTCAAGAACGAACGCCGCCAGCGCTACGACAACGTGCCCTACGGCACCGCCTTCGAGAGGCTGACCGCCCTCGCCTACCCGGAGGGCCACCCCTACCACCACACCCCGATCGGTTCGATGGCCGACCTGGACGCGGCGACCCTCGAGGACGCCCGCGCCTTCTTCCGCACCTACTACGCGCCCAGCAACGCCGTGCTGTCGGTCGTCGGCGACATCGATCCGCAGCAGACGCTCGCCTGGATCGAGAAGTACTTCGGGTCCATCCCCTCCCACAGCGGCAAGCAGCCGCCGCGTGACGGCACCCTCCCGGAGAACATCGGCGCGCAGCTGCGCGAGGAGATCGTCGAGGAGGTCCCCGCCCGCGCCCTGATGGCCGCGTACCGCCTCCCGCACGACGGCACCCGCGAGTGCGACGCCGCCGACCTGGCGCTGACCGTCCTCGGCGGCGGCGAGTCGTCCCGCCTGCACAACCGCCTGGTGCGCCGCGACCGGACGGCCGTCGCGGCCGGGTTCGGCCTGCTGCGGCTCGCGGGCGCACCGTCGATGGGCTGGCTGGACGTGAAGACGTCCGGCGGTGTCGAGGTGCCGCAGATCGAGGCGGCCGTCGACGAGGAACTGGCCCGGTTCGCGGCCGAGGGCCCGACGCCGGGGGAGATGGAGCGCGCCCAGGCCCAGCTGGAGCGCGAGTGGCTGGACCGTCTCGGCACGGTCGCGGGCCGCGCCGACGAACTGTGCCGCTACGCGGTGCTGTTCGGCGACCCGCAGCTGGCGCTCACCGCCGTCCAGCGGGTGCTCGACGTCACCGCGGAGGAGGTGCAGGCGGTCGCCAAGGCCCGGCTGCACCCGGAGAACAGGGCGGTGCTGGTCTACGAACCGGTCGCCGAAGAAGAGACCGAAGCGGCCGACGGAAACGAGCAGGAGGGGACGGACCAGTGAGCGACGCTGCCGTGACCATGGACTTCCACCCGCAGCCGACCCCGGGCACCGCCCGGCCATGGGCCTTCCCGGCCCCCGACCGCGGCACGCTGGACAACGGACTGACGGTGCTGCGCTGCCACCGTCCCGGCCAGCAGGTCGTGGCCGTCGAGATCTCGCTCGACGCTCCGCTGGACGCCGAGCCGGAGGGTCTCGACGGCGTCGCCACGATCATGGCGCGCGCCCTGTCGGAGGGCACGGACAAGCACTCCGCGGAGGAGTTCGCCGCGGAACTGGAGCGTTGCGGCGCCACCCTGGACGCGCACGCCGACCACCCCGGCGTCCGGGTCTCCCTCGAGGTGCCGGTCTCCCGGCTGCACAAGGCGCTCGGGCTGCTCTCCGAGGCACTGATCGCCCCCGCCTTCGAGGCCGGCGAGGTCGAGCGGCTGGTCCGCAACCGCCTCGACGAGATCCCGCACGAGACGGCGAACCCGGGCCGCCGGGCCGCCAAGCAGCTCTCCAAGGAGCTCTTCCCGGCCGAGCTGCGGGTCTCCCGGCCGCGCCAGGGCACGGAGGAGACGGTCGAGCGGATCGACGCGGCCGCCGTACGCGCCTTCTACGAGGCGCATGTACGTCCCGCCACCGCCACCGCGGTGATCGTCGGCGACCTCACCGGCATCGACCTGGACGCCGTCCTCGGCGACACGCTCGGGGCGTGGACGGGCGACAAGGCGGACCCGCGCCCGGTGCCCGCGATCACCGCCGACGACACCGGCCGTGTGGTCATCGTCGACCGCCCCGGTGCGGTGCAGACGCAGCTCCTCATCGGCCGCGTCGGCGGCGACCGCCACGACCGTGTCTGGCCCGCCCAGGTGCTCGGCACGTACTGCCTCGGCGGCACGCTGACCTCCCGCCTCGACCGGGTGCTGCGCGAGGAGAAGGGCTACACCTACGGTGTGCGCGCCTTCGGTCAGGTGCTGCGCTCCGCTCCGGACGGCTCCGGCGCCTCGATGCTCGCCATCAGCGGCTCCGTGGACACGCCCAACACCGGTCCGGCGCTCGATGACCTGTGGAAGGTGCTCCGTACGCTCGCTGCCGAGGGGCTCACGGACGCCGAGCGGGACGTCGCCGTGCAGAACCTGGTGGGCGTCGCCCCGCTGAAGTACGAGACGGCGGCGTCCGTGGCGGCCACGCTGGCCGACCAGGTCGAGCAGCACCTCCCGGACGACTACCAGGCACAGATGTACGTGCGTCTGGCGGAGACGGGCACGGTGGAGGCGACCGCGGCGGTCGTCAACGCCTTCCCGGTCGACCGGCTGGTGACGGTGCTCGTCGGCGACGCGTCGCAGATCGAGGAGCCGGTGAAGGCGCTCGGCATCGGTGAAGTGAGGGTTGTCACGGGCTGATCGGACGCCGCCCGGCGAGGACGACTCAAAAACGCGCATTGCGCGCGAACGGAACCCCGGCTTCGAATCGTTTGCCGGGGTTCCGTTCTATGTCCGATTTGCAGGACTGAGTGCCTGTCTGCCCTGTGGCATGCGCTACAAAACGGGCTGTCTGTTTGGTGATTGACGAACGGGTTGCCTAGCGTCGGTCCGGCTGTCCGCCTGGAGATCGTCGCGCCCGCGGCATCGGGCAGCCATCGCCGAGTCCCCGTCAGGCGCGAGCCTGGGGAGCCGGGGACCCACGTAGTCCCTGGGGTGAATCGGCCCTCCTTCGCCCGCGCGGAGGGGGCCGTAGGAGACCTTCCTGCTCCGAACCCGTCAGCTAACCCGGTAGGCGAGAAGGAAGGAAAGGACCAGCCTCTTCATGGCGTTCACCCGTGCCACCGGGAAGCATCGTGCCCCGAGCCGCCTGACGCGCAGGAGCGCGAACCTGGCCGGCGTCGCCGCCCTCGCGACCACCGGCGTCATCGGAACCCTCGCCTCCCCGGCGCTCGCCGCCGACACCGAGGCCCCCTCCGTCGAGGACACCGGCCTCACCCAGATCGTCTCCATGGGGTCGCTCGCCGACGAGATAGCCGACCAGGCCGCCGCCCAGGAGAGGGAGGCCCAGGAGGCCGCCGCCAAGGCCAGGGCGCAGGCGAAGGCCGAGGCCGAGGCGAAGGCGGAAGCCAGGCGCAAGGCCGAGGCGCGCGCCAAGGAGGCCCGCGAGGCCAAGGAGCGCGCCGCCCGCGAGGCCGAGCGCAAGCGGCTGAACTCCTTCCGGCTCCCGATCGCCGGTTCGTACGTGACCACCGGTTACCAGACCGGCGGAGCCCTCTGGTCCTCCGGCAGCCACTCCGGCGTCGACTTCCGCGCCGCCTCCGGCAGTTCCGTCGTGTCCGTCGGCTCCGGCACCGTCGTCGAGGCGGGCTGGGGCGGCGCGTACGGCAACAACGTCGTCATCCGGATGAACGACGGCACGTACACCCAGTACGGCCACCTGTCGTCCATCAGCGTCTCCGTCGGCCAGCAGGTCACCCCCGGCCAGCAGATCGGCCTGTCCGGCTCGACCGGCAACTCGACCGGGCCGCACCTGCACTTCGAGGCCCGGACCACCGCCGAGTACGGCTCCGACATCGACCCGGTCGCCTACCTGCGCTCGCACGGCGTCGACGTCTGACCCTCGGCTGCAACCGGGCCGCGCTCACCGTTCCGGCGCCGCGCCGTGTTCGGGCCCACGTCCGGCGCCTGCGCTGCCGCCGCGCCCGGGCCCGTGCCGTGTTCGGGCCCACGTCCGGCGCCTGCGCTGCCGCCGCGCCCGGGCCCGCGCCGTGTTCGGGCCCACGTCCGGCGCCCGCGCCGCCGCCGCGCCCGGGCCCGCGCCGTGTTCGGGCC
>NZ_JBSGZJ010000321.1:0-8218 GCF_053610925.1 Streptomyces sp. NPDC054847
CCTCATACCAGAGCGCGACCCATAGCGGGCAACTTTCGCAACAGCTCGGTCCACCCTCACCACCGGCGACTACCGTGTGTTGCCGGTGATCAACGGTGGGCTCTTGTCCGAGTGCCCGGGTTCCGCCGTGGAGTCATGCCGATCAATCGCAGTACGCCGATCCCTGGGGCCCCACGTACCGAGGACGCTGATGTCTCAACTACGCGCACCAGCCGCGCGGTCCGACCGCCGAGAGGGCGGGCGTCACGGCAGGCCAGGCGCCCGCTCACTGTCGTCCGCGGGCCGGACGTCCTCCGGCAGGACGTCTTCCGGCAGGACCGCGTCCGCGCCGGAAGCCCGCATACGACCCCAACTACTGCGCACCGCCGTCCTGCCGGCCCTGGTCGCCGCCCTCAGTGGTGCGACCGCGGTGGTCATGACGCTGCGCGCCGCCGCTCCCGAACCGTCCGCCGGTCTGTGGGTCGCCCTGAGCGCCATGGCCGCGCTCGCCGTGGCCGCCGTCGCGGTCGCCGCGCGCGGCGCCGACCGGGTCGCCTCGTCCGTGCTCGACCGGTGTTCCGAGCTGCGCCGCACCACAGCCCGGGCCCAGGAGGAGCTGCGCACCGTCGTCGACGGACTCAGGCGCGGCGAGGGCCCGCCGCCCCGCCGTATGCCCGAGCAAGGACCCACGGGCGGGGACGAGTTCGACCTGCTCGCCCACGATCTGGTCCGCTCGCACGACGCCGCGCTGGCGGCCGTGGTGCAGGCCTCCCGGCTCTCCAGCAGCGTGGGCAACGAACAGAAGGTCGAGGTCTTCGTCAATCTGGCCCGCAGGCTGCAGTCCCTGGTGCACCGTGAGATCCAGCTGCTCGACGAGCTGGAGAACGAGGTCGAGGACCCGGAGCTGCTCAAGGGCCTCTTCCACGTCGACCATCTGGCCACCCGCATCCGCCGGCACGCGGAGAACCTCGCCGTCCTCGGCGGCGCCGTCTCCCGGCGGCAGTGGTCCCACCCGGTCACCATGACGGAAGTGCTCAGGTCCGCGATCGCCGAGGTGGAGCAGTACCCGAGGGTCAAGCTGGTGCCGCCCATCGCCGGCACACTGCGCGGCCACGCCGTCGCCGACGTGATCCATCTCCTGGCCGAACTTGTCGAGAACGCCACGCTGTTCTCCGCCCCGCACACCCAGGTCCTGCTGCGCGCCCAGCACGTCACGGCCGGGCTCGCCGTGGAGGTCGAGGACCGCGGGCTCGGCATGCCGCCCCAGGAGCAGGACAAGATGAACGCCCTCCTCGCCGACCCCGACCAGGTCAACGTCGCCAATCTGCTCCAGGACGGCAGGATCGGCCTGTTCGTCGTGTCCGCGCTGGCCCGCCGGCACGGCATCGCCGTGCGGCTCCAGACGAACATCTACGGCGGCGTCCAGGCCGTGCTCGTACTGCCGCAGAGCCTCCTCGGGGCCGACCACGAGGGCGCGGCCGACCACGGGACAGCGGCCACGCCCACGCCCGCCCCGCACCTGAACGGGCCCCGCGTCACCGCCACGTCGCCGCCGTCGCTGCCGCAGTCGGCCCTGTCAGGACAGGCCAGGCCGGTGCCGTCGCAACGGGAGCCGGCCACCGCCCTCATGGCGGACGCGCCCCTGCCCGTTCGCGGGGAGCGCGGCGAACGGCGCATGCCGGGGGCCGGCCACTTCGGCGACGGCCACCACCAGGCCCCGCCCGGGTCCGTCGCCGGACCGGGCCCCGAATTGGCGGAGCCGCCCGACCGGCCGGTGGTCCGCGGCACGATGGGCCGCCCCCAGCTGCCCAGGCGCCGCATCCAGGAGCACCTCGTCCCGCAGCTGAGGGACGCCCCCGCGCCACGCAGGGACGATGAAGAGGCCCTGCACGACCCGGGTCTGATGGCAGCTTTCCAGCGGGGCATCGGCCTCGCGGAGAACGAGCCGGAACGGGCGGCACCGCTGTCCGGACAGTCGGACCCCCAGCGTGACGAACCCACCATCAAGGAGTAGATGCACCATGGCGAGCGATGTGCCGACCGGCCATGTCCCGGACCTCGACTGGTTGTTGAGCGGTCTGGTCCAGCGTGTGCCGTACACCCGCAACGCGGTACTGCTCTCCTCCGACGGCCTCGTGAAATCGGTGCACGGTCTGGACAACGACAGTGCCGACCACATGGCGGCCCTCGCCTCCGGCCTGTACTCGCTGGGCCGCAGCGCCGGAGCGCGATTCGGCGACGGCGGCGAGGTACGCCAGGTCGTGGTCGAGCTCGATTCCACGCTGCTGTTCGTCTCCACCGCCGGCTCTGGGACCTGTCTCGCCGTCCTCGCCGGACGTGAGGCCGACGCCGCCGTACTCGGCTACGAGATGGCGATGCTGGTCAAGAGCGTGCGGCCCTATCTGGTCACTCCCGCCAGACAGCACGCCGGAGCACCGAGCGCCGTGAGGCAGTGACCATGCCCTCGCCCACGGACGGGCCGCTCCTCGACGACGCGGCGGGCCGGCTGATCCGCCCGTACACGGTGAGCGGCGGACGCACCCGTCCGACGGCCGCGCTGGACCTGCTCTCCATGGTGATGGCCACGGGCACCGCACCGCAGGCGCACCTCGGTCCCGAGCACACCACGGCGCTCGGCCTGTGCCACGGTCCGACATCGGTCGCCGAGATCTCCGCGCACTTACGGTTGCCGGCCGTCGTGACCAAGGTGCTGCTGTCCGACCTGGTGGACTGCGGCGCCCTCACGGCCCGGGCGCCGCGCAGCAACGACACACCCACGGACCGTTCACTGCTGGAGGCGGTGCTCGATGGCCTACGACGACGGCTCTGACACCCGCGTCGCCGGGAGCGGCGACCAGTTCCCCACCGCGCTCAAGATCCTCGTCGCGGGCGGGTTCGGGGTGGGCAAGACGACCTTCGTCGGAGCGGTCAGCGAGATCGAACCGCTCAGCACGGAGGAACTGCTCACCCAGGTGGGCGCGGCGACCGACAGCCTGGAGGGCGTCGAGTCGAAGACGACCACGACGGTCGCCATGGACTTCGGCCGGATGACCCTGGACGAGCACCATGTGCTCTACCTCTTCGGAACACCGGGACAAGAGCGCTTCTGGTTCATGTGGGACGAACTGTCGGAGGGCGCCCTCGGCGCCGTCGTGCTCGCCGACACCCGCAGGCTCGAGGACTCGTTCTCCGCCGTCGACTTCTTCGAGCGGCGCGGTATCGGATTCGTCGTGGCCGTCAACGAGTTCGACGGTGCCTACCGCTACGACCCGCAGGAGGTGCGGGCCGCGATCGACCTCAAGCCGGAGGTACCGGTCGTGCTGTGCGATGCGCGGATCGCGAGTTCGGGCATCGGGACGCTGGTGACCCTCGTCCAGCACCTGCTCACCACAACCGCCGTCGTGCCGGGCCCGGCACCGAGCCATGGAGCACCGACATGACGTACAGCCCCACCGGCCGTCTGCTGCTGACCCCGGTGGACCCCGAGGCACCCGCACGGGTCCGGCGGCTGCGCCGGCTCGGGCTCGGGGAACACCCGGACGCTGCGTTCGACGACTTCGCCCGCAAGCTCGCCGGGGTGACCGGAGCTCCGTACTCCATGGTCAACTTCATCGACGAGAACCGGCAGTTCTTCGCCGGGCTGCACGCCCCGTCCGGCACTCACGGCGGCGGCGAGCCGGGCCGCGCGGAGGTGGGCCGGTTCATGGATCGCGACCACGGGTACTGCCCGCATGTGGTCGTGCGCCGCAAGGCGCTCGTGCTGGAGGACGTCTGCGACTACCCGCGCTTCGCGGGGAATCCGGTCGTCGACGAGATCGGCATCCGCTCGTACCTGGGCGCGCCGCTGATCGACCGTACGGGCATCGCGCTGGGCACCGTCTGCGTGGTCGACACCGAGCCGAGGCGATGGGGCCGCGAAGGTCTGGAGACCATCAAGTCGCTCGCGGCGGACCTGGTCCAGCAGATCCACCGCCGGGAGGACGGCGGTATCTGAGGCGACGCCCACGGGGCGCGGCGCGGCGCGGCGCGGCTCCATGGCGTCGCGGGATGCGCGGACCTGCCGCACGACGACGGCAACGGCTTCACCGGTATGCGGCTCCCGGCGGTGGTCAGCGGTCCGGCGCGCCGAGGTGCCGGCGGTGGTCAGCGGTCCGGCGCGCCGAGGTGCCGGTCGGTGCATCCGGTGTTCGACGGACCCGCGGAGAGCCGCTGTACGTCCCCGCCCGGAACGGTGACCGGTGCGTCCCGTGGTTCCGGTGGGGGAGCGACGCTGGCGCGCAGGACGACCTCACCGCCCACCCGCAGCACCCGTGACCGCGGGCCCCGGGGCTCGCGCAGGGCGAGCGCCATGACTTCCTCTCCCATGGCGGTGAGCGGCAGGGCGACCGTGGTCAGCGGTGGCGTGAGCTCGCATACGAGGGGGATGTCGTCGAATCCCGCGAGCGAGATGTCCTCCGGTACGCGCACCCCCTGCTCCCGGAACGCGGCCAGCGCGCCGACCGCCATCACGTCGGTCACCGCGAACACGCAGGTGGGCCGGTTGCCGCGGGCGAGCAGGGTGCGCGCGGCCGCGTAGCCGCCCTCGCGGGTGAACGGGCCCCGCACGATGCGTTCCGGCGGCAGTTCGACGCCGCCCCGGGCCAGCTCCTCCTGGAAGCCGGCGAGCCGGTCGGCGACGGTGGTCAGCGACGGCGGGCCGCTGAGCACCGCGAACTCCCGGTGCCCCAGGTCGAGCAGGGCCCGGGCCAGGGCCGCGGCCCCGCCGTGGTTCTCCGGCAGTACGGCGTCGGCCCGCAGGCTGCGGTGCCGGCTGACGACCGCGACGCGACCGCCGGCCCGTACGTACGGGTCGAGCTCCGCGGCGAGCGCCCGCTCCCACGAGCGGTCCTGGAAGCCGGATCCGATCAGCAGGATCGCGCGCGCCCGCTGGGCGCGCAGCGTGGACACGTAGGCGATCTCGCGGGCCGGTTCGCGGAAGGTGCTGGCGAGCATCACCAGCAGGTCCTTCGCCGCGGCGGCGCGCATCACCCCGGCGGCGATGGCGGCGAAGTAGGGATCGCCGACGTCGTGGCAGATCAGGCCCACCGTGTTGCTCGAAGCGCTGGCGAGCGCCTGGGCATGGGCGTTGGGGATGTAGCCCAGCTGGTCTGCGGCGGCGCGCACCCGGCTGCGCAGGTCCTCCCGTACCCGGGTGGTGCCGTTCAGGGCTCGTGACGCGGTTGCGAGGGACACTCCCGCCCTGCGGGCGACAGCGTCCAGCGTCACATGAGCCTGTGTTTCCCGTTCACTCACTTGACCCCCCGAAACTTCGGGACGACCTATTGACCGTGCGGACGAGCAGTCATTAGCGTGGCGACACCTTACCAGAAAGCGCTTTCTGAAAGCGTTTTCTCCCACATGGATCCAGCCGCTCCGGAGCGCACCAGGAGTTGACCGTGAGTCAGAGCGCCATCAAGGCAGCACCCGTGAAGGTGGCGGGAGTCGACCGGCGTGGGAGGCCGAGCCCGGGGGAGCGGGCGTCCCGCCTGCTCGAACAGAGCTGGCGCCCGGTCGCCCTGCTCCTCGCCTGCTTCGCCGTCTGGTGGGTGATCGCCGCCGCCGAACTGGTCGAGCCCTACCTCGTTCCGTCGCCCGGCGCGACGCTGGACGTGCTGACGGGCAAGGCCGACTACATCTGGCAGCACAGCTGGGTGACCACCTACGAGACGCTCCTCGGCTTCCTGATCGCGGTGGTCGTCGGGGTCTTCGCCGCCGTGATCATGGTGTACTCGGCCACCGTCGAGAAGACCCTGTACCCGATCCTGCTGTTCGCGCAGGTCGTTCCGAAGATCGCCATCGCGCCCCTGTTCGTGGTGTGGCTCGGCTTCGGCATCGCGCCCAAGATCCTCATCGCCGTCCTGATCGCCTTCTTCCCCGTCGTCATCTCGATGGTGACCGGGCTCAAGGCCGTCGACCCGGAGATGCTCCAACTCTCCTCGACCATGGGGGCGAGCCCCTGGCAGACCTTCGTGAAGATCAGGATGCCCGCGTCCCTGCCGCACCTGTTCTCCGGCCTCAAGGTCGCGGTGACACTCGCCGTGACCGGCGCGGTCGTCGGTGAGTTCGTCGGCGCCAACGAGGGGCTCGGCTACGTGATCCTCCAGGCCAACGGAAACCTCGACACCCCCATGCTGTTCGCCGGCCTCCTCGTGATGTCCCTGATCGGCGTCGTCCTCTTCGTCCTCGTCGAGATCGCCGAGAAGCTGCTGCTCCCGTGGCACGCGAGCCGCCGGGAGACCGGCGTCACCACCACCTACTGACCGACCCCCGGGCACCGTTCCAAGTCGACGAGAAGGACCAGCAATGACTGCGCGCAGACTGCTTCTGACCGGCCTCGTACCGCTGCTCCTGGCCGCCACCGCCTGCGGCGGGGACGACTCGGGCACATCCACCAGCTCCTCGGGGAAGAAGCTGGAGAAGGTGACGCTGACCCTCAACTGGTACCCGTACGGAGAACACGCGCCGTTCTACTACGGCAAGCAGCAGAAGATCTTCGAGAAGCACGGGATCGACCTCGACATACGCGCCGGCCAGGGTTCGCAGAAGACGGTGCAGGCGACCGGCGCCGGCCAGACCGACTTCGGCTGGGCCGACACACCGGCCGTGCTGTCCGGGGTCGACGCCGGTGTCAAGGTCAAGAGCCTCGGCGTCTTTCTCCAAACCACCCCGTCCTCGGTGCAGTTCTTCGAGTCGCAGAACATCAAGAGCCCCGCCGACCTCAAGGGCAGGACCATCGCGGGCACCGCCGGTGACGCCCTCTCCAAGACGTTCCCGATCTTCCTGAAGAAGAACGGCCTCAGCGAGTCCGACGTCAAGGTCCAGAACACCGACCCGGCGGGGAAGATCGCCGCGGTGATCTCCGGCAAGACCGACGGTCTGCTCGGATACGCGAGCGACCAGGGCCCCACCATGCAGAACAAGGCCAAGAAGCCCGTCTCCTACCTCCGGTTCTCCGAGAACGGCCTGAACTTCTACTCCAACGGCCTCATCGCCGGGCAGAAGGTCCTCACCGGCAAGAAGGACCTCGCGCAGCGCATGGCGAAGGCGGTCAGTGAGTCCTTCGCGGCGGCCGAGAAGGCGCCCGAGCCGGCCGTCGCCTCGATGGACGGTGCGAGTGAGCAGCTGCCCCCGAAGGAGGTGCTGGCCGAGCAGTTCGCCACCACGCTGACGCTGCTGCACACCGACGCCACCAAGGGCCAGGCGCCCGGTGTGAACGCGGAGGCCGACTGGCAGCAGACCATCGACGTCTTCGCCGAGGCCGGACTGGTCAGCAGCCCCAAGGCCGTCGCGGAGTACTGGGACAGCGCGACCGCGATGAAGGGATGACGATGCCCAGGAACACCACCGTGCGGGAGCCGGACGTGACGAACGACAGACAGGGCGGTCCGTCCGCCACCACTCCGGCGGTCGGCATCAAGGACGTCGCCGTTCGCTTCCGCACCAAGAACCGCGATGTCACCGCGCTGACCGACGTCGATCTCGAGGTCCGGGCAGGGGAGTTCGTCGCCATCGTAGGGCCCTCGGGCTGCGGCAAGTCGACCCTGCTCAAACTGGTCGCCGGGCTGCTCAAGCCCTCCACGGGCGATGTGCTCCTCGGCGGCGAGCGGGTGCAGGGGCCGCGCCACGACATCGGATACGTGTTCCAGCGCGCCGCCCTCCTCGAGTGGCGCTCCGCGCGCCGCAACATCCTGCTCCAGGCGGAGATGCGGAAGATGCCGGCCGAGCTCGGCCGCAGGCGCGCCGACGAACTGATCGCGATGACGGGATTGAGCGGCTTCGAGGATGCCCTGCCGCACGAACTCTCCGGCGGCATGCAGCAGCGCGTCGCGCTGTGCCGTGCCCTGCTGCACGAGCCGCCCGTGCTGCTCATGGACGAGCCGTTCGGCGCGCTCGACGCGCTGACCCGTGAGCAGATGAACACCGAACTCAACCGGATCTGGCGAGAGACGGGCACCACGGTGCTCCTGGTGACCCACTCGATCTCCGAGGCCTGCTACCTGGCCGACCGGGTGGTCGTGATGAGCGCCAGGCCCGGCACCATCACCGAGATCATCGACGTGGGACTGCCCGCGGAGCGGGACTACACCGAGACGATGGGACGGCCCGAGTTCCGGGAGGCAACCACCCACATCCGCGGCCTGCTCGGCGCGGCCTCCGCGCAGGACTGAGCACGAAGGAGGAGCCCCGCACCACCCACGGG
>NZ_JBSGZJ010000322.1:0-8210 GCF_053610925.1 Streptomyces sp. NPDC054847
GAGCTGCGCCGACCGGGCCTGGAGCGTGCGCAGTTCGCCGCTCGCGGCGTCGTTCGCGCCCCGGTGCCGGCGCAGCGTCGCCGACGCGGTGCCGGCGGCGACGCCCAGCCAGGCGACGCAGACCGTCGCGGCCAGCCATGCGCGGGCGGAGGCGGGAGCGGCCACGACGACCGCTCCACCGGCCAGGGCGGCCGCCAGCAGCGCGGTCAGCGGAAGAGGCACGGGGGAACGCCGTGACGTAGGTGTCCGGTGTGGTGTGGGAGCCACTGACATTCCGCGATCCCTCGCTGCTCGAGTGCGGGAAGAGCTGTGGGAAACAGGCGGCCGGCCGGCGCATCGGCCCGAATCGCCTGCCACGGGCGACGTATTGACGCCGATCACTGACGGTGATCCTCCGGGAGCGTGCGGTGCTCATGCTAGCCACGGGGGAGGTCGCGGACTCGGGAGTGCGCGCACTGTCCACAGAACGGTGGAGTTGCGCGCGAAGTGGCCTGCGAGAGCCGCTTCCCGTGGTAAACGGCGCGCGGCGGGTGGCTCTTGGGGTGAACATCACAGCACGTCACGCCCGTCGGGAGGCCAGGGCCGACTACCGTGGGCGGGTGCCGAAGAACAGAAACACGTTCTCATCGCCTGCCGCCTGGTGGCGCCGCGGGCTCGCACGTGCCGTCCACCGCGGCTGGCAGTTGGTGCAGGAGGCGGGCGCCGTCACGGCCGACCGCCCCGGGCGGCTCGACTTCCGGCGGATCGGGGGCGGCACCCGGCTCGCCTTCCCGCAGGGGACCGTCTTCGGCGAACCGTGGATCGAGCTGGGTGAGCACTGCATCATCGCCGAGCAGGTGACCCTGACCGCCGGGATGATGCCGGGCCTGGATCTCGGCCCCGATCCGATCCTGACCCTCGGGGACGGGGTGGTCCTGGGGCGCGGCAGTCATGTCATCGCCGACACCCGGGTGACCATCGGCTCGGACACGTACTGCGGTCCGTACGTCTACATCACCTCGACGAACCACAGCTACGACGACCCGCACGAGCCGGTCGGCAAGCAGTGGCCCCGCACCGATCCGGTCTCGATCGGCCCCGGCTGCTGGCTCGGGACGGGCGCGGTGATCCTTCCCGGCGCCCGGCTGGGCCGCAACGTGGTGGTGGCGGCGGGCGCGGTCGTGCGGGGGGAGGTGCCCGACCACTCGGTGGTGGCGGGCGCCCCCGCCCGCGTCGTACGGCGGTGGGACGAGGCGGGCGGCTGGCAGCCGCCGTTGCGTACGCCCGCGCCGGTGCCCATCCCGGAGGGCGTCACCCCGGAGCAGCTGCGGGCGCTCGCCGCGCTCGAGAAGGAACTGCCGCGGACGGGCGTCGACGGCGTGGCTGTGCCGTGGACGAGTGCCGAGGACGGGACGGTGCCCGGGGCGGCGGCTCCCGGCCGGGCCGTGTCCGAGCTCGAAGGGCGCTGATCAGCCGCTCGCCAGCAGGACCGTGCCCACCAGTGCAAGCCCGGCGCCGGCGGCCTGCACCGCGCGCAGCCGTTCCTTGAGGATCAGCAGCGCCGCGAAGACCGTCACCACCGGATACAGATTGGCCAGCACCGCGGCCACCGTGACCGGCCCGGTCTGCGCGGCGATCGAGTACGTGCCGTTGGCCGCCACGTCCGCGAGGCCGACGAAGGCGAGCGCGGGCAGCGAGCGCAGGACGGTCCGCAGGCCTCCGTCCTCCGGCAGCGCCCGGCCGCCGCGCCTGACCGACACCCACAGGGCGGCCCCGCCGACGGCGACGTTGGTCACGCGCTGGACGAACAGCGCCAGGAACAGTCCGGTGAGCGTGGTCGACGCCTCCGCGATCAGAGCCAGTACGGCGCCGAACCCGAAGGCCGCGACGAGCGTCATCAGGACCGCCTGGCGCTGCACCGGCGCGCCGCGCAGCTCGGGTCCGCCCGCGAGGACGATGCCGGCCACGGCCACCGCGATCCCCGCGAACTGGAGCACTCCGGGCCGCTCGCCCAGCAGGAGCCCGATGCCGACGGGGACGGCGACGCCGAGGGAGCCGAGGGGTGAGACGACGCCCATCGGGCCGAGCGCGAGGGCCTTGTAGAAGCAGAGCATCGCCACCGGTCCCACCGCGCCGGCCGCCACGGCGTACCAGAGGCGCGGTCCGGCCTCCGCGAAGCCGCCGGTCGCGACGACGATCGCGCCGAGGACCACCACCGCGACGGACTGGGAGGCGACGACCACGGTGAGCGCGGGGGTGCGTCGCGTGAGCAGGCCGCCGCCGAAGTCGGCCAGTCCCCACAGGAGGCTGGTGGCCAGGGCGAAGAGTGCGGTCATGCGATGCCTCGCAGTACAGTGCGGTGAACGAATTGGTGCACCACACGGTAGTGCAATCTATTGAACTCTGTCATCCAAGATATTGGACGGAATGTGTCGGACCTCGACCAGCTCACGCAGTCGCTCGCCCGCAACCTCAAGCACTGGCGCGGCGAGCGGGGCTTCACCCTGGACGCTCTCGCCGCCCGTTCCGGGGTCAGCCGGGGAATGATCATCCAGATCGAGCAGGCGCGCACCAACCCCAGCGTCGGTACGACGGTGAAACTCGCCGACGCCCTCGGCGTCAGCATCACCACGCTCCTCGACTACGAGCAGGGCGCCCAGGTCCGCATCGTCCCCCCGGAGCAGGCCGTCCGTATGTGGTCAACCTCCACCGGCAGCTCCACCACGCTCCTCGTCGGCAACGAGCGCGGCGGGCCGCTGGAGCTGTGGTCCTGGCGGCTGATGCCCGGTGACGAGAGCGCCTCCGACCCGCACCCCGAAGGGACGACGGAACTGCTGCACGTCACCGCCGGTGAGCTGACCCTCGTCGTCGACGGACAGGCTCACGCCGTCCCCGCCGGCACCTCGGCCACCTTCGAGGCGAACGTCCCGCACGCCTACCGAAACGAGGGCGCAGAGGCCGTCGAGGTGATCATGGCCGTCTCCGTCCCGCCCGTCCGCTGAAACACCCGATCGCCGCCGTACGGCGTGGTGTTAACGTGCGGCACATGCGCGCACCCATCGGGAACTTCGACGACGCCACCCCCGCACCCGACTGCCTCGACCTCCTCGTCGCACCCGTCGCGGCGGCCGTGCGAGCCTGGCACGGCGACGTGCCGGCCGAGCAGATCCTTTACGTCGACACCGACCCGGAGATCGCCGACACCGCCGTCTTCGTCGAGCACTACGGCCGCGAGCTGCTCGAGCAGTCGGCGAACTGCGTCGTCGTCGCCGGGAAGCGGGGAGGAGCCACCACGCTCGCCGGATGCCTGGTCCTGTCCCACACCCGTGTCGACGTCAACGGTGCCGTGCGCAGACAACTGGGCGCCCGCAAGGTGTCGTTCGCGCCCATGGAGACCGCGACCGGCGAGAGCGGCATGGAGTACGGCGGGATCACCCCGCTCGGGCTTCCCGCCGACTGGCCGCTGCTGGTGGACCCGGCCGTCGTCGACACCGAGTGGGTCCTCGTCGGCAGCGGCCGCCGGCGCGGCAAGCTGATCCTGCCGGGCAAGGCGTTCGCCGCCCTGCCCGGCGCCGTGGTCGTCGAGGGCCTCGGCATCTGACACCGGCCCGGGCGGGGCGCGCGCCACGCCCGGGAGCTGCGGCGGCTCAGCCCAGCCGCGGGATCTCGATCGCGGGGCACCGGTCCATCACCATGTCCACATCGGCCGCCCTGGTGCGCGCGTACGCCTCCTCGTCGATCACGCCGAGCTGGAACCAGACGGCCTTCGCGCCGATGCCGACGGCCTCGTCGGCCACCGCGCCGGCCATGCCCGAGTTCACGAACACGTCGACGACGTCCACCGGGAACGGGATGTCGGCAAGGCTCGCGTACCCCTTCTCGCCGTGGACCGTCTCGGCCTTCGGGTGCACCGGCACGATGCGCTTGCCGTAGCGCTGGAGCACCTTGGCCACGCCGTATGCCGCCCGTCCCTCGTTGTTGGACAGGCCGACCACCGCCCAGGTGTCACCCGTGGCCGTCAGGATTCTGCGGATCGTCTCTGCGTCTGCGTACATGCCACGAGAACGGGTGGGAGGCCCGCACGATTCCCCGGTGTCCGGACCCGCCCCGGACGGCGCATAGGGTGGCCGGATGCAGGAGCAGTACCGGACGGTCGCCCGCGAGGGTGTCCACGAGACCGAGATCAACCGATCGCGCTTCATCTGCGCGCTGGCCCCGGCCGCCACGGAGGAGGAGGCCCAGGCCTTCGTCGCGCGCATCCGCAGGGAGCACCCGACCGCCACG
Organism: Streptomyces sp. NPDC054847; assembly: GCF_053610925.1. Taxonomy (NCBI): domain Bacteria; kingdom Bacillati; phylum Actinomycetota; class Actinomycetes; order Kitasatosporales; family Streptomycetaceae; genus Streptomyces; species Streptomyces sp. NPDC054847. Next base: position 4,264 of record NZ_JBSGZJ010000322.1, read on the forward strand.
CACAACTGCTTCGCCTATGTCGTCGGCGCCGACGCGGCCGTGCAGAAGGCGAGCGACGACGGCGAACCCGGCGGCACGGCCGGGGTGCCCATGCTGCAGATGCTGATGCGCCGGGAGATCCGGTACGTCGCCGCCGTCGTCACCCGGTACTACGGCGGCGTCAAGCTCGGCGCGGGCGGGCTGATCAGGGCCTACGGCGGGGTCGTCGGCGAGGCACTGGACGCGCTCGGCACCGTCACCCGCAAACGGTTCCGGCTCGCCACCGTCACCGTCGACCACCAGCGCGCCGGGAAGCTGGAGAACGACCTCCGGGCGACCGGCCGTCAGGTGCGCGACGTCACATACACGGACGCCGTCCGCATCGGGATCGGGCTGCCCGACGCCGACGTCGACGCCTTCCGCGCGTGGCTGGCGGACGTCACGGCGGGCACGGCCGGGCTGGAACTCGGGGGCGAGGCGTACGGAGATGCGTGAAGCCGCCCGCATTGTCCGACCCCACCGATACGCTCACCGATCATGAGACTCCTGCACACGTCGGACTGGCACCTGGGCCGGTCGTTCCACCGGGTGAGCATGCTCGACGCCCAAGCCGCGTTCCTCGACCACCTGGTGGCGACGGTGCGCGAGCGCGAGGTCGACGCGGTGCTGGTGGCGGGAGACGTGTACGACCGGGCCGTCCCGCCGCTCGCCGCCGTGGCGCTGTTCGACCAGGCGCTGCACCGGCTCGCGGACGCCGGGGTGCCGACGGTGATGATCTCCGGGAACCACGACTCGGCCCGCCGCCTCGGCGTCGGGGCAGGGCTCATCGACAGGGCCGGCATACATCTGCGCACGGACCCGGCGGGCTGCGGCACCCCCGTACTGCTCGCCGACGAACACGGCCCGGTGGCCTGCTACGGCCTGCCCTATCTCGAACCGTCCCTCGTCAGGAACGAGTTCGGGACGGAGAAGGCCGCCCACGAGACGGTGCTGGCCGCGGCGATGGAGCGGATACGGGACGACCTCGCCGCCCGCGAGGAACGCACCCGGTCCGTCGTGCTCGCGCACGCCTTCGTCATGGGCGGCGAGGAGAGCGACAGCGAGCGGGACATCACCGTCGGCGGTGTCTGCGCCGTCCCCTCCGGTGTCTTCCGCGGCGTGGACTACGTGGCCCTCGGGCACCTGCACGGCTGCCAGACCATCACCGAACGGATCCGCTACTCGGGCTCGCCGCTCGCCTACTCCTTCTCCGAGACCGACCACCGTAAGACGATGTGGCTCGTCGACCTCGACGCCTCCGGAGCCGTCACCGCCGAGCGGATCGACTGTCCCGTGCCACGCCCCCTCGCCCGGCTGCGCGGCACCATCGAGGAGCTCCTGGACAGCCCGGAGCTCGAGCGGCACGAGGAGTCGTTCGTGGAGGCCACCCTCACCGACGCCGTGCGCCCGGCGGATCCGATGGCGCGGCTGACCCGGCGCTTCCCGCACATCCTCAGCCTGGTGTTCGAGCCGGACCGCGCCCCGCAGGACGCGTTCGCCTCCTACGCCCAGCGCCTGCGCGGGCGCAGCGACCAGCAGATCGCGGAGGACTTCGTCGCCCACGTACGCGGCGGCAACGGCCCCGACGACGGCGAGCGCACCGTCCTGCGCGCCGCCTTCGAGGACGTACGGATCGACGCCGCTGTGCGCGAGGTGGCCCGGTGAGACTGCACAGACTCGCCGTCACCGCGTTCGGGCCGTTCGGCGCCACCCAGGAAGTCGACTTCGACGCCCTCGCCAGCTCCGGCATCTTCCTGCTGCACGGGCCGACGGGGGCGGGCAAGACGTCCGTGCTGGACGCCGTCTGCTTCGCGCTGTACGGCGCGGTGCCCGGCGCGCGCCAGAGCCCGGGGACATCGCTGCGCAGCGACCACGCCCCGGCCGGCACGCCGACCGAGGTCAGCCTCGAACTGACCGTCGCCGGGCGGCGGCTGGAGATCACCCGGCGCCCGGCGCAGCCCCGCCCCAAGGCCCGCGGCAAGGGGTTCGTCACCGAGCGGGCGCACAGCACGCTGCGCGAGTACGACACGGCGAGCGGCGAATGGCGGCCGCTCAGCAAGTCGCACCAGGAGATCGGTGAGGAGATCACCCAGCTCCTCGGGATGAGCCGCGAGCAGTTCTGCCAGGTCGTCCTGTTGCCGCAGGGCGATTTCGCCCGATTCCTCAGGGCCGACGCGGAGGCCCGCGGCAAGCTCCTCGGACGACTCTTCGACACACGCCGGTTCGCCGCCGTCGAGGACCACCTCGCCGAACTGCGGCGCGCCGCCGAACACCAGGTGAAGGCGGGCGACGAACGGCTGCTCGCCGTCGCCCACCGGATCGAGCAGGCCGCCGGCCCGGCGGCCGCGGAGTGGACCCGCCCCGAGCAGCAGCCCGGCGACCCCGGCCTCGCGGACGCCGTCCTGCAATGGGCGGCGGTGGCCCGCGCCGGCGCCCGTGAGCGGCTCGACATCGCCGAGTACGCCCTCGCCGCCGCCGAGAGCCGGCAGGCGGCCGCCCGCCGGGCCCTCGAGGCCGAACAGGAACTGGACCGGCTCCAGCGGCGGTACGCGGAGGCGCTGGAGCGCTCCGAGGCCCTCGAGACGCGGCGCGCGGAGCACGAGAACCGGTGCGCCCGGCTGGAACGGGCCCGCAAGGCCGCGCTCGTCGAGCCGGCGCTGCGGATGCGCGACGCCGCTGATCGCGAACACCGCACGGCGGCCGCCGAACGCGAACGGACCCGGACCGCACTGCCCGCCGAACTCGCCGACGCCGGCGCCGACCGGCTCACCGGAGCCGAACGCGCGCTGCGCCAGGAGCTCGGCGGCCTGGACGCCGCCCGCAGGGCCGAGGCCCGCGCCTCGGACATCACCCGCGAACTGGCCGACCTCGACCGGCAGGCCCGCGCCGACGACGACATCCTCGCCGAGGCGGCGGACTGGCTCGCCGAGTGGGACGGCGTCCGCCGCGGCCACCAGGAACGGATCACGGCCGCGCAGGAGGCCGCCACCCGGGCCGAACACCTCGCGGGCCGGCTCGAACCGGCCCGCGAAAGACTGCGCGCAGCGCAGGAACGCGACGAACTCGCCGCCCGCGCGGACAAGGCCGCCGAACGGCTGCGTACCCTGCACGAGCGCGCCAACGAGGCCAAGGCGACCTGGCTCGACCTGAAGGAGCGCCGGCTCCAGGGCATCGCCACGGAACTGGCCTCCGCGCTCGTCCCGGGCGAGGCCTGCGCCGTCTGCGGCGCCGTGGAGCACCCGGCGCCGGCCCGAGCGGGCGCCGGACACGTGGACCGTGCCGCAGAGGACACGGCCTACGACCGGTATGTACAGGCGCGGAAGGCCAAGGAGGACGCGGAACGGGAGCTGGCCGTGCTCGGCGAGTCCCGGGCCTCGGCGGCTGCCAGGGCCCGCGGCCCGGAGTCGTCGTCCGCCGGGCACTCCCGGCCGGGCACGACCGTCCCCGTGCCCCGGTCCGGCGAGGACCCGGCGGTGGCGGACCTGCGCGGCGCGGTGGAGGAACTGGAGCGGGAGTACGCCGGCGCGCGCGACCTGGCGGCCGGAACACACGGAGCCCGAGAGGCACTTGAACGCGCGGAGCGGGAGTACGAGAAGCGGGTCACGGCGCGGCAGGATGCGGAGCGGCGCAGCGCCGCCCGCACCTCCCGGCGGGAGGCCCTCGACCAGGAACTGGCCCTGCTCGAGGACGACCTGTCCCGAGCGCGGGACGGCGCCCGCAGCGTCGCCGAGCGCGCCGCGCAGCTGGAGAGCCGGGCCGGTCTGCTGACCGCCGCGGCGGACGCCGTCCGCGCTGTCGACAGCACCGCGCTGCGCCTGAAGGAGGCCGACGACCGGCTCTCCGACGCCGCCTTCCGCGCCGGCTTCGACACACCAGCGGACGCGGCGGCGCGACTCCTGACCGACGCCGAGCAGCGCGACATCCAGCAC
>NZ_JBSGZJ010000323.1:0-8209 GCF_053610925.1 Streptomyces sp. NPDC054847
GGCACCGGGCGGACCGGCGCCACCCCGCTCCTCGTCCCTCACACCACCCGGTCGACCGCCACCGCGTCGTACTCGGTGTCGGGCGTGGGCGGCACGTCGAAGCGCGCGTTGGGCAGGTAGATCCGGTCGCCCCAGGCGGCCGCCGTGGTGGGGATCCGGAAGCGCGGGTCGGTGATCCGGGCGGTCGGCGTGCCCCGGGTGCCCGCGGCGTTCAGCCGCACGACATCGACCTGGTTCAACTGCTGCTGCACGATGTAGAGATGACGGCCGAGCAGCAGGAGGCCGTCACCGAACGGGATGGCGAGGTCCCCGAGGTCGACCCGGCGGGCGGTACCGTCGCGCGGGTCCACCCGCATCAGGGAGCCGCCCTCCACCACGGTGTTGACCACCAGCAGGGCGCTGCCGTCGGGTGTCCGCGCGATGCCGTTGGCGGTGAAGTCCGTTCCCTGCTCCCACTCACCGCCCAGCGCCACGGTGGCCACCTCGCGCGCCGGTTCGCCGTGCCGGTCCAACTCGAGCCGGTAGAGCTGGGGTCGGAAGGAGTCGGTGAACCACGCCGCCTCCGGCGTCAGCACGACGTCGTTCACCATCGAGCCCTCCGCGCCGACGGTGAAGAGTCTTACGATCTTTCCTGAGCGCGCATCGGCGATCCTGATCTCCCGGCTGAAGCCACCGGAGAGGAACAGCCGCCGCTCCTGGCGGTCGATCTTCAGCCCGATGACGGAGCGTCCGGCGCCCAGCCCTTCGACGACCACCCGGCCGCGTCCGGTGGCCAGGCTCGCGCGGTAGACGTCGCCGTCGGCGATCGAGCCGAACCAGGCGTAGGGGCTGCGGCCGATGGTGATGCCCTCCGGCTGGAAGCCGTTCGGCAGGGGGATGCGGGTCGGCCGGCTGCCCGGCGACGCGGCGCGGGCCGCACCGGCGGCGGGCCCGAGAAGCGCGGCCGCGCCGATGGCCGCTGCCGCGCCGAGTACGTCTCTGCGTGCGAAGACACGTTCCACGGTGTGTCCTTCCGGCAATGGTGGACGGATGGCCCGAGGGCCTGTTCCGTCACCTCACCACACGCCCGGCGCAGGCGCCGCGTGTTTGTGCAACGCGGAGGAACTGACTCCCGCCCGGGGGCGTCGACGGCGACCGGGCGGGAGTCGAGAACGTGCCTAGAGCGCCACGCCCAGCAGGGCGTCGACCGCCCGGGACACCAGCCCCGGCGCGCCCTCGTCGGTGCCGCCCTCGGCCTGCTGGAGCGCCGCCCAGCGGTCCACGGCGGCGAGCGCCGACGGGGCGTCGAGGTCGTCGGCGAGGGCCGCGCGGATCTCCTCCACCAGAGCGTCGGCGGACGGTCCGTCGGGGCGGGAGACGGCGGCACGCCAGCGCCCTGCACGCTCGACCGCTTCCTGGAGCACCGCGTCGGTCCACTCCCAGTCGGCCCGGTAGTGGTGCGAGAGCAGCGCGAGCCGTATGGCGGCGGGGTCCACACCGTCGCGGCGCAGCTTGGAGACGAAGACCAGGTTGCCCTTGGACTTCGACATCTTCGCGCCGTCGAGGGCGACCATGCCCGCGTGGACGTACGCCTTGGCGAAGGGGTGTTCGCCCGTGAGCGCCTGGGCGTGCGAGGCGCCCATCTCGTGGTGCGGGAAGGCGAGATCGGAGCCGCCACCCTGGACGTCGAAGCCCATGCCGAGGTGGTCCAGCGCGATGGCGACGCACTCGATGTGCCAGCCGGGCCGGCCGCGGCCGAGCGAGCCGCCGTCCCAGCTCGGCTCGCCCTCGCGGGCCGCCATCCACAGCATCGGGTCGAGCGGGTTCTTCTTGCCGGGACGCTCGGGGTCGCCGCCGCGCTCCGCGGACAGCAGCCGCATCGCCTCAGCGTCGAGCCGGGACACCTCGCCGAAGTGCGGGTCGGACTCGACGGAGAAGTAGACGTCGCCTTCCAGCTCGTAGGCGGCGCCTGCGTCACGGAGGCGTTCGACGAGTGGCACGATGCCCGGAATCGCCTCGACCGCGCCGATGTAGTGACGCGGCGGAAGCATCCGCAGCGCGGTCATGTCCTCGCGGAACAGAGCCGTCTCGCGCTCCGCGAGCTCGGTCCAGTCGTGTCCGTCGCGGTTGGCGCGCTCCAGCAGAGGATCGTCCACGTCCGTGACGTTCTGGACATAGTGAACCTGCCGCTTGGTGTCGAGCCACACGCGCTGCACAAGGTCGAACGCGTTGTAGGTCGCCGCGTGACCCATGTGGGTCGCGTCGTACGGTGTGATGCCGCAGACGTAGATACGGGCGACGGGACCGGGGTCAAGGGTCACCAGACCATCGGTCGCGGTGTCGTGGATCCGGAGGTCGCGGCCCTTGCCGGGCAGGGCGGGGACCTCAGAAGCGGGCCAGGCATGCATGTCATGAGCGTAACCGGACGCATGTTCCGGATACGAACCGGATCACTGATCTTGACCGGTTGGGCACTCTTGCGGTCCGGCGGGCACTGTGCCTACACGGGCGGCCAGGGGATCGCCGGCCAGTCGCCCGACGGCACGGGATGGGCGCCTGACCGGAGGAGGGCCGCCACCCGCCCGCTCAGGGCGGCCACCTCGGCCGGGGTGAGCAGTTCCGCCAGTCGGGTGGTGAGCGCCCCGCCGTCGGCGAGGGCCGTCGCCAGGGTCGTGAGCGCCGTGACCGCCTCCGCGGGCAGCGGCTCCCCCGCCCATCCCCACAGCAGGGTGCGCAGCTTGTCGTCGACGTTGAACGTGACTCCGTGGTCGATCGCGTAGAGGGTCCCGTCAGAGGTGGGCAGCAGGTGCCCGCCCTTGCGGTCCCCGTTGTTGATCACGGCGTCCAGGACGGCGAGCCTGCGCAGGCGCGGGTCGTCGGCGTGGACGAGCAGCGCGGAACGTCCCTCCCCCACGTCGGCGAAGCCGACCGCCCTCCAGCCCTCTCCCGGTTCCTCGTCCTCGACGAGCGCCAGCAGAGCGGCCTCCGGGTCGGTCTCGATCCAGAGCTGGACCATGCCCTGGCCGTAGGGGCCGTCCCGCAGCACCGTGGGCGGCACCAGATCCCAGCCGATCGCCTGCGAGACCTCGTACGCGGCGACCTCGCGCTGCGCCAGAGTGCCGTCGGGGAAATCCCACAGCGGGCGTTCGCCCGCGATGGGTTTGTAGACGCAGTGGGCTTCCTCGCCTTCGTACGAAACCGCGCAGTACAGCACCGCGTTGGACGCCTCGCGCAGCCTTCCGCGTACGCTCAGCTCGCCCTTGGCCAGCAGCGTCAGCGCGTCCGGGGTGCTCACGCGCCCCGTCGGTATCCGTTCTGGCGCGGGCATACGTGTCCTTCCGGATCGAGGGGCAGGCTGCACAGCGGGCACGGCGGCCGGCCGGCGTTCACCACGTCCAGTGCGCGTTTGGCGAACGCCCTGGCCTGTGCGCCGGTGAGCCGGACCCGCAGCATCGGCGGGCCGTTCTCCTCGTCCTGCAGCAGCCGCTCCTCGGCCTCCGCGAGGTCCTCCTCGGACTCGGCCTCGAGCTCCACCAGCGCCTGTGCCTCGACGATCATGCGCTGTTCCTCGCCGTCCCAGGCCAGCGCCATCGTGCCGACGCGGAACTCCTCCTCGACCGGGTTGTCGAGCGGCGCGGTGTCGGTCACGTCCGCCGGGGCGACGGCCGGCACGGGCGCGTTTCCCCCGGTGCGGCGGACCACTTCGTCCAGCAGCTCGTCGATCCGCTCCGCGAGGGCGGCCACCTGAGTCTTCTCCAGGGCGACGCTGGTCACGCGTCCTGCGGCCGTGGCCTGCAGGAAGAACGTACGGCGGCCAGGCAGCCCGACCGTACCGGCCACGAAGCGGTCCGGCGGGTCGTAGAGGAACACCTGACGGGACACGTTCTGTCTCCCTTTGGATCGTCGGATCGGTGGTTTTCGGCATCCGGTGGACTTCAGCTTTTCGGCGCGTCCACCCTACTGCGCGGAGCGATCACGATGCGCCCGCGCCGCCCCCGACGACCGCGTCGCCGCTGTCGCCCTTCTCCTCCGGTCCCTCCGCGCGGGGCACGAGGGAGCCGAGATCGCCGGTGTCGCCGAGGCGCAGCAGGAACGGCCGGCTGCGGGTGTAGCGGATGGCGGTGACGGAGCACGGCTCGACGTGGATCCGCTGGAAGAGGTCGAGATGCATCCCAAGGGCGTCCGCCACGAGGGACTTGATGATGTCCCCGTGCGAGCACATCAGATAGGCCGCGCCCTCGCCGTGCGCCCGGTCGATCCGGGCGTTCCAGTCGCGGACGGCGTCGACGGCGCGCGCCTGCATGGCGCGCATGGACTCGCCGCCGGGGAAGGACACCGCGGAGGGATGGTGCTGGACGACCTCCATCAGCGGCTCCTGTGCGAGCTCCTTGAGCTTGCGGCCGGACCACTCGCCGTAGAGGCACTCCCCGATGCGTTCGTCGGTCTCCGCGACGAGCCCCGGGCGGGCCGCGAGCAGGGGCGCGAGCGTCTCGCGACAGCGCTCCAGCGGACTGGAGACCACCGCCGCGAGCGGCACCGCGGCCAGTCGTGCGGGCAGCGCGGCCGCCTGTTCGGCTCCGTGCTCGTCGAGGCGGACACCCGGTGTCCAGCCCGCGAGCACTCCCTCGGTGTTGGCGGTGGAACGTCCGTGGCGTACGAGGATCAGCGTGGCCATGGGGGCCAGCCTACGATCCCCGGGCTTCCGGCGGGCCGGGGGTGTGCCGGGGCGGAGGTCAGGGAAGAATGCGCGCCGTGATCGTGGACTGTGCCATTTACCGCGACGGGCGCCGCAGCGAAGGCCCGTCGGACTTCTCCGATGCCCTCGACGAGGCGCGGGCCACGGGTGACGCCTTCCTGTGGATCGGGCTGCACGAGCCGACGGAGGAGGAGTTCGACCACGTCTCCGCCGAGTTCTCGCTGCATCCGCTCGCCGTCGAGGACGCGCTCAAGGCCCATCAGCGGCCCAAGCTCGAGGTGTACGACGACTCGCTGTTCGTGGTCCTCAAACCCGTGGTGTACGAGCCGGAGAGCGACTCCGTGACCACGGGCGAGCTGATGGTCTTCATAGGCGACTCGTTCGTGGTGACGGTCCGGCACGGAGAGGGTGCTCCGCTGCACGCCGTCCGCGAACGACTCGAGGCGGAGCCGGCGGTGCTGAGGCACGGCCCGACCGCCGTGCTGTACGCGGTCAGCGACGCCATCGTCGACCACTACATCGATGTGGCGGCCGAGCTTCAGGTGGACCTGGAGGAGATGGAGACCGAGGTCTTCGAACCGGCGCGCAGGGACGCGAAGAACACGGCGGCCCGGATCTACACGTTCAAGCGGCAGGTGCTCGAGTTCCGCCGGGCGGCAGGGCCGCTGGCGGCGCCGATGGCCCGGCTCGCGGGTGCGGGCGTGCCGTTCGTCCATGAGCACGCGCAGCCCTTCTTCCGGGATGTCAGCGACCACCTGACGCGGGCGAACGAGCAGGTGGAAGGGCTGGACCGGCTGCTGTCGGACATCCTGTCCGCCCACCTCGCCCAGATGGGCGTGCGGCAGAACGACGACATGCGCAAGATCTCGGCGTGGGCGGCCATGGCGGCGGTGCCGACGATGGTGGCGGGGATCTACGGGATGAACTTCGAGCACATGTGGGAGCTCAGGCAGGTGTGGGCGTACCCGGCGGTGCTCGTGCTGATGGCGGGTGCCGTCTACGGGCTCTTCCGGCTCTTCAAGCGGCGCGGCTGGCTCTGATCTTCTCGTGCCCTGCCCGCTCGGGGCGGCGGTCAGCGTCCCGCCCCGGGTGGCACGGCCGCGGGACTGAGATAGGCGCGGAGCTCGGGACGGGACGGGAGTCCGGGCAGGGTCAGCGGCCGCCAGCCGCGGATGAACGACGGAGGCCGGTTGCGGCCCTCCACCACGTAGGCCACCGCCCGTTCGTCGCCGAGCCGTAGGAGCCCGGCCCGGGTGATGCTGCCGTCGTGTCCGCCGGTCTGCCGGGACGCGCAGCCGGCATGGAAGGCGAGCGGGGGCGCCACGCTGCCGCTGACCACGCACGGTGGCCGCACACCGTTGCGGTGCAGCTCCGAGACGATCCTGTCGAAGGCCTTCCGGTTGACCCGGCCGCGCTCCAGCGTGCCGTTCAGCACGGCGTACTGGATTGCCAGATGGCCGGCGAGTGCCAGGCCCAGCACGACGGCCGCCGCGGCCCGCGGCCGCGCGCTCGCGGCGATCCGCCCCAGACACACCGCGACCGGGAGCGCCAGCAGCGCGTACGCGGGCAGCATGAAGCGCGGCGCGGCGTAGCCGATCAGCAGCAGGTACGGCACGGCCAGCACCAGCCCCGCGAGGGCGGGCACCAGCACGGCGGAGGGACGCACGGCGGTCGGGGCCATGGTGAAGGGGCACCGCCTGCGTGCGGCGACCAGTGCGCCCCCGGCGGCCAGTGGCCACAGGACGAGGAACCAGACCGCAGTCACCGGCTTGCGCCACGGTACGTCGCAGGGGCGGCAGAGCGCCCGGCCTTCCAGTGCGCGCAGCTGGTCGTCGACGGCGAAGTGCGGACCCAGGTGTCCCTGGATCTCGCCGGCCCGCCGCAGCCGGGCGAGCAGCCCGTCGTAGGCGACGTAGGCCTCGACGATCCACGGCAGGCAGCCGACGACGGTGCCGGCGACGAGCACCACGAGCAGAGCCGGCCGGCGGGCCTCGCGGGTCAGCAGTGCGACGGCGGCGAGCGGCAGCAGGAGCCAGACGGCGTCGCTCGGCCGCATGAGCGCGACGAACACCAGGCCCGCGCCCGTGCCGACGAGCCCTGCCCGGTCTGAGGGGTCCCTGGCCGCCCGCAGGAAGCAGCCGACCGTGAACAGCGCCCCGAGCGCGACCCAGAGGTTGGGCATGACCTGCGGACCGTAGAACACGGTGATCCACAGGCCCGCGAACAGGCCCCCGGCGAGGGCGAGCACACGAGGGGGAAGCAGCGTCCGCCACACGGCCAGGGCGGCGAACAGGCCGGCGCCGGAGAGCACGGCGAGGAAGACGCGCAGCACCCCGAGGGAGGAGGTCAGAGCGGTCACCGGAGCGACGAGGAACGTGATGCCGCGGGCGCGCGGGGCACTGAAGAAGGCGGCTTCCGATCCGCGTGAGACCTGGCTGACGTAGACCGACTCGTCCCATCCGAGGCCCGTACCCCGGACGGCCAGGGCGAGTTGGACCACCGTGTACGCGACGGCGACGGCGCCGATCCACAGCAGTCCGTCGGCCGCGCGGCGTTCCGGGCCCGGCCAGGTCCGGGCGCGGGGGCGGACGGGCGCCAGGGCCGGGGTCCGGTTCACATCAGAAGGCGGGAGCCGGGGTGGCGGGGCCGTCGAGGGCGCCGCGGCGCTCCGGCATCCTGAGGTCGACCATGCGCCGCCAGCCGCCGAGGCGCTCGTACGCGTACATCGCGTGGATGCCCGCGGCCAGCGCGGCGGACTTGGCCTTGGGCCAGCGCAGCAGGTGTCCCATGTGCGCCATGACGGCGAGGCTCACATCGCGGTGGACCCGGATCTCGGCGAGCGCGCTCTCGCGCAGCACACGCTGGATGATGCGGCCGTGGCCGGCCGCGGCGAGACGCAGCAGTTCCTCGTGGCAGTAGGCGAGGTGGTTCGCCTCGTCGTCGCAGATCATCCTGATGGCCTTGCCGAGTTCCGGATCGTCACCGAAGTACCTGACGAGCAGTTCCATCTGGTCGGCGGCCCGCTGCTCTGTGACCCGGCTGTGCGAGAGGTAGACGACGATGTCGTGCTCCGTCAGCCGCTCGTCACGGCGGAGTTTCGCGTGGGCGAGGCCGATGCCGCGCTGTTCCAGCAGCATGGTGTAGTCGGTCTCCGGCGGCACGGGGACGGGGTCCAACTGCCGCTTCTTGAGCAGGGCGTTGAACAGGCGGCCGTGCTTGTCCTCGTCCGCCCCGTGCCGGGTGATCCTCGGAGCCAGTTCACGCATGCTCTCCGGTACGAGCGCGGCGATGCGCCCGTTCTCCCAGCCTCCCTGCGTCTCGCCGCTGGCGGCGATGGAGCAGAAGAGCTGGAACGTGTCGTCGCTGTCGACGATCTCCTGGAAGAGACTCCGGGCCGAGAGCATGACTGCCACCTCCGTCGGACCTTCGGGACATCCGCAAAGAACGAGTCAAATGCGAGACGTCGGCCCAGGCAACAGGTGGCGGGCCAACTCGCCCGAACGGACCAGGGGAAGGACACAGTCGGCAGTAACC
>NZ_JBSGZJ010000324.1:0-8125 GCF_053610925.1 Streptomyces sp. NPDC054847
ACCACCCACCCGCGCAGCCCCGCCCCGCAAGGGGCGCAACGCACCCCGCACCGGGCCACGCCCCGCAGGGCGACGCGCAACGAAGCCGGGCCACGCCCGCCAAGGCGGCACCCACCACCGGAACCGCCACGCCCCGCACGGGGCAACGCAACAGGCGCCGGGCCACGCCCCGCAGAGGGCAACACACCGCACCGGGGCCACGCCCCGCAAGGGCGCAACACACCCGCACGGACCGCGCGAACCGGGACCGCCACACTCACGACCGACCCCGTCCCGGATCCGCCCCACAGCGGCGCAACGCGCAGCCACCAAGCAACCCCGCACAGCCACAACACCCACCCGGCCGGAAGCCAAGCCAGCAGGGGCAAACACGAACCGGGACCGGGCCATGCCCGGGACCCCGACGCCGCGCGGGGCGATCAGTCGCGGGCCGCCAGCCCGAAGCGTGCCCGAAGCCCCGTGCGTTCGTCCGTCGCCACCGACGCCGCCCCGTCCGTCACGGTCTCGTACACCGCGAGGATGTCCGCGCCGACGGTCGACCAGTCGAACCGCCGCACGTGCGCGCTGCCCCGCTCCCGGAGTTCCGCCCGCCCCTCGGGGTCGCGCAGCAGCGCGACCGCCGCGGCGGCCAGCGCGTCCGCGTCCTCGTTGGCGAAGAGCCGGCCGGCGGCGCCCTGGTCGAGTACCTGGGCGAACGCGTCGAGGTCGGCGGCGAGCACCGGCGCGCCCGCCGACATCGCCTCGACGAGGATGATCCCGAAGCTCTCGCCGCCGGTGTTGGGCGCCACGTACACGTCGACGCTGCGCAGCAGTCGCGCCTTGTCCTCGTCGCTGACCATGCCGAGGAACTCGACCTGGGAGCGCATGGCGGCCGGCAGGGTCGCGACGGCCTCTTCCTCGTCGCCGCGTCCGGCGACCAACAGCCGTGTGCCGGGGCACTGTTCCAGGATCGTGGGGAGGGCCTTCATCAGGACCGGCAGGCCCTTGCGGGGTTCGTCGATGCGGCCGATGAAGCCGATCGTGTTCCCCTGCCATTCCTTCTTCGGCTCGGCCTTCTCGAAGAAGCCGACGTCGACGCCGTTGGGGATGACGACGGCGTCGCCGCCGAGGTGCTCGACGAGCGTCCTCCGCGCGTACTCGCTGACGGCGATGCGCGCGCTGATCTTCTCCAGCGCCGGCTGGAGGATCGGATACGCGGCGATCATGGCGCGGGAGCGCGGGTTCGAGGTGTGGAACGTGGCCACGATGGGGCCTTGGGCCGCCCAGCACGAGAGCAGCCCCAGCGAGGGTGACGCGGGCTCGTGGATGTGGATCACGTCGAAGGTGCCGTCGTGCAGCCAGCGCCGTACCCGGGCCGCGGAGAGGAAGCCGAAGTTCAGCCGTGCCACGGAGCCGTTGTACGGGACGGGAACGGCCCGCCCGGCCGAGACGACGTACGGCGGCAGCGGGGTCTCGTCGTCGGCGGGGGCGAGCACGGACACGTCGTGGCCGAGCCGGATCAGATGCTCGGCGAGGTCGCGGATGTGGAACTGCACACCGCCGGGTACGTCCCACGAGTACGGGCAGACGATGCCGATCTTCACGCCCGGCGCTCCTCGAGGTCCGCGAGCCACAGCCGTTGCAACATGTGCCAGTCCTCCGGGTGTTCGGCAATGCCGGTGGCGTAGGCATCGGCCAGCGCCTGTGTCATGGAGGACGTCTTCTCGGCGCGCGTACCTGTCTCCGGTACGTCGACGGCAGCGTGGACCCGCCCGTGCATGACGGGCTCCTCGCCGTACCAGAGGGTCACGGGCAGCAGCAGGGCCCCGGTCTGCTGCGCGAGCAGCGCCGGTCCGGCCGGCATGCGTGCCGTCTCACCGAAGTACTTGACCTCGACCCCGGATGCGGACAGGTCGCGGTCCGCGACGAGGCAGACGAGGCCGCCGGCGCGCAGCCGGCGCGCGAGGGTGCCGAAGGCCGCGCCGCCCGAGTGGGGAAGAACCTCCATGCCGAGGCTCTCGCGGTAGGCGACGAACCGGTCGTACAGCGACTCGGGCCGCAGCCGTTCGGCGACGGTGGTGAAGGGCACCCCGAGGGCCCTGGTCACCCATACCCCGGCGAGGTCCCAGTTGGCCAGGTGCGGCAGGGCGAGGATCACGCCCCGTCCGGAGGCGAGGCCGTCGGTCAGGTGGTGCACGTCCTGGATCTCGACGCTGCGTGCGACGCGTTCCTTGCTCCAGGTCGGCAGACGGAACGATTCCATCCAGTAGCGCATGTACGAGCGCATGCCGGCCTTGGACAGCTCCATGAGCCGCTCGGGGGTGGCGTCGGGCACGACCCTGGCGAGGTTGGCCTCGAGCCGCAGCACGCCCTTGCCGCGCCGCTTCCAGGCGGTGTCCGCGATGGTGCGGCCGAGGCGGGCGGCCATCGGCTCCGGCATCTTCTTGACGGCGCTCCAGCCGAGCCCGTAGAGGGCGTCCGTCAGTTTGTCCCGCATCATGACGCCTCCGCCCCGCTTCCCTGCGCCGCCGCGGCGTCGGCCTCCGCCGACTCGCGCCGCACGGTCACGACCCGCTGACCGAGCGTCACGAGACTGCCCACGGCGACGATCCACAGCGCGATCGGCAGCAGGATGTCGATACCGGGGACGCCGAAGCCGTGCAGGCCCGCGAGACCCGCCGCGACCAGCGAGATCACGAGCCGCTCCGCCCGCTCCACGAGCCCGTTGACGGCCACCGGGAGGCCGATCGATTCTCCGCGTGCCTTGGTGTACGAGACGACCTGGCCGCTGGCGAGGCAGAAGATGGCCACCGCGCACAGCACGTTGTCGTCGCCGCTGCCGGCGTACCAGAGCGCGAAGCCGCCGAAGATCGCCCCGTCGGCGACCCGGTCCAGCGTCGAGTCGAGGAAGGCGCCCCACCTGCTCGAAATCCCCGCCTGGCGCGCCATGTTGCCGTCGACCAGGTCGGAGAAGACGAACAGCGTGATGACGATCGTGCCCCAGAAGAATTCTCCGCGGGGGAAGAAGACCAGTGCTCCCGCCATCACTCCGGCCGTGCCGATGAGAGTCACCGCGTCGGGGCTGACCCCGCGGCGGAGCAGAAACGCGGCGAACGGTGTGAGGACACGCGTGAAGAATGCACGCGCGTACTTGTTCAGCATGGCCTTCCCGAGGGTTCGGTGGGCCGCGTGGCCCCTACGGCCACCGGCTGGCCCATCGTAGCCAGGACCGTACGGGCGCAGCGCCGCGCACCCGTCCCGGGAGGCGGCGTCCGACGTATGGACGCACAGTGACGGGAGTGGAAAGCTCGAAAGACCACCGCGGGCAACGCCGGAGCTGCCCCGGACGCCCTTCGGGACGCCTTCATGGCTCCCCCGCCGCCCGCGGCTTCCTTCCCTCGCCGTGCAATCGAGCCGTGAATCGATCGGGAGGCAAGATCATGGGCGACAAGGCGCATGCACACCACCCCGGGGCCGCCGGCAGAGCAGTAACGGCCGACCGCCCCGCATCCGTACGGAATGTGGTGCTGGTCGGCCACAGCGGATCAGGCAAGACGACCCTCGTGGAGGCACTGGCTCAGACCGCGGGAGCGGTCAACCGGGCCGGCCGGGTCGAGGACGGTACGACCGTCTCCGACCACGACGAGATCGAGCACCGCCAGCAACGCTCCGTACAGCTCTCGCTCGTCCCCCTCGAATGGGGCGGGTGCAAGATCAACCTGCTGGACACCCCCGGATACGCCGACTTCGTCGGCGAGCTGCGGGCCGGTCTGCGGGCCGCGGACGCGGCCCTGTTCGTCGTCTCCGCCGCGCAGGAGGCGGAGGCCGTGGCCGGCGCGACCCGCATGGTCTGGGAGGAGTGCGCCGCGGTCGGCATGCCACGCGCGATCGTCGTGACACACCTGGAGACCGCGCGCACCGGCTTCGACGAGCTCACCGCCGTCTGCGCCGGCATCTTCGGCGGCGACGACCCGGACGCCGTGCTGCCGCTGTACCTGCCGCAGTACGGACCGCAGCACGCGGACGGGCACGCGCCCGTCACCGGCCTGGTCGGCCTGCTCACCCAGAAGATCTTCGACTACTCGTCCGGCGAGCGGAAGGAGAACCCGCCGGACGCCGAACAGACGCCGTTGATCGAGGAGGCCCGCGGCCGCCTGATCGAAGGGATCATCGCCGAGAGCGAGGACGAGACCCTCATGGACCGCTATCTCGGCGGCGAGGAGATCGACCTCAAGACGCTCATCGACGACCTGGAGAAGGCCGTCGCGCGCGGCACGTTCCATCCGGTCCTCGCCGCCGCGCCCGCAGGGAACGGCGCCAAGCAGGGCCTCGGCACCGTCGAACTGCTCGATCTGATCACCGCCGGCTTCCCCACACCTCTCGAACCCGAACCGCCGGTGGTCACCACCCCCGACGGCGCACCGGGCCCGCGGATCACCTGCGATCCGAACGGCCCGCTCGTCGCCGAGGTCGTCAAGACCGCGTCCGACCCCTACGTGGGCCGGATATCGCTGGTCCGTGTCTTCTCCGGCACGCTGCGGCCCGACGACACGGTCCACGTGTCGGGGCACGGGCTCGCCGACCGGGGCCACGAGGACCACGACGTCGACGAACGGGTCGGCGCCCTGTCCGCCCCCTTCGGCAAACAGCAGCGCCCCCTCCCCCACGCCATCGCCGGGGACATGGCCTGCGTCGCGAAACTGTCCCGGGCGGAGACCGGCGACACGCTCTCCGCCAAGGAGCGGCCGCTCCTGATGGAGCCGTGGGCCATGCCCGACCCGCTGCTCCCGCTGGCCATCCAGGCCCACAGCAAGGCGGACGAGGACAAGCTCTCCCAGGGGCTGTCCCGCCTCGTCGCGGAGGATCCGACGATGCGGCTCGAGCAGAACCAGGACACCCACCAGGTCGTCCTGTGGTGCCTCGGCGAGGCGCACGCCGATGTCGCCCTGGAACGGCTCCGCAACCGCTACGGCGTGCAGGTCGACACCGTGGCGTACAAGGTGTCGCTCAAGGAGACGTTCAGCGACAGCTCTGCCGGCCGGGGCCGCCACGTCAAGCAGTCGGGCGGACACGGCCAGTACGCGATCTGCGAGATCGACGTCGATCCGCTGCCCCCGGGCTCCGGGATCGAGTTCGTCGACAAGGTCGTCGGCGGCGCGGTACCGCGCCAGTTCATCCCCTCCGTGGAGAAGGGCGTACGCGCCCAGGCCGCCCGCGGCGTCGCCGCCGGCTACCCCCTGGTCGACGTGCGGGTCACCCTGCGCGACGGCAAGGCGCACTCCGTCGACTCCTCCGACGCCGCCTTCCAGACGGCCGGAGCCCTCGCCCTGCGCGAGGCCGCCGCGGACACCCGTATCAACCTGCTCGAACCGGTCGCCGAACTACAGGTCCTCGTCTCCGACGAATATGTCGGACCAGTGATGAGCGACCTGTCCGGCCGCCGCGGCAGAGTCATCGGCACGGAGCAGACGCCCGGCTCCCGCACCCTCGTTCGCGCGGAGGTGCCGGAACTGGAGATCGGCAGATACGCCGTGGACCTCCGCTCCATCTCCCACGGCACCGGCCGGTTCAGCCGCCGCTACGCCCGGCACGAACCAATGCCCCAGCAGGTCGCCGACAAGGTGCGCGAACAGACGAACGGCGCCTGACGGCCCGCCTCTTCACCCCGCCGCCCGCCCACGGCCGGCTTCGGCCGCCGGGGCGGGCGGACGGCCGAACGCGCCCTTAACCGAGGGCCGCAGCCTCGATAGGCTGACCGCACCGACTGGGCTGCCCAGCTCAGAAGGTGTGCGGGGCACGGTAGTTGGGAACAGGCCGCAGTGCGGAAACACGCGGCGATGGGGGCGGTAGTGGCCAACGACGTATTCGATTTCACGCCCGGGGCGCAGGTCCCGCTCATGGGGGCGGCCGGACAGACCGCGGCGACGCACGCCCTCGCATCGGCCGCCTACCGGGACACAGAGCTCAAGGAGATCCTCAAAGCCAACAGCGAGTGGCACAAGTCCGAGGTGACACCGGGAAAGATCTCGCTCTTCGAACCCAACCTCGGAGAAGCCTTCTCCCGGGCCGTCCAGGTCCGGATGCTCGGCGGCGCCCGCAAGGCCCTCATCCAGTCCTTCGGCACCGAACCCCAGTCCGTCGTCGAACACTGCCTGGCCGCCAACCGGCTGCGCCGCGAACGCGACAGCAGACTCACCGCCGTGATGGCCGTGTGCGGACTGCTCTTCCTGCCCGGCCTCCTCCTGTGGCTGGGCGTATTCCAGCTGCGCCGTACCCTCGCCGGCTCACAGAACAAGCGCGCCGGCGCCCTCGGCAGCCTGCTGCTGGCGGCGATCGGCATCCTCGCCGTGATCTTCCTCGTCCGGCTTCCGTTCGGCGGCTTCTGGGCGTACTACATCCGCGCGATGCTCGTCGCACCGGTCCTCGGCTGGTTCCTCGCCAAACGCATCTGCGAGTCGTCCGCCAAGGACATGCGCGCCCGCTGGGACGCCCTCCTCTCCGGCGGCGGCATCGGCGCCAAGGTGCCGGAGGCGGTACCGGGGAACCCCGGCGACGCGGCCCGCGAACAGCTCCGCCAGGGGCTGGAGAAGCTCACCGCCGAGCAGCAGTCCAATGTCGTCTTCTACGCCGGCCCCAAGGGCATACTCGGCATGGGGACCCGCTGGGGCAGCTGGCAGATGGCGGAGGAGCTCGTCTCCCACGACCCCGCCAAGGAGATCAACCAGTTCCGCAGCTGGGACGTCATACGGGCCATCCACGACAAGCTCAAGCTCCTGGAACGCGGCCCGCTGAACTCCGGCGGCTTCCCGCCCCCCTCGGTCAAGCACTGGATCGTCTCCCCCGTCGGCGAGAACGCCTCGGCCGTCGCCCGGCCGGAGGGCCAGGAGGTCGAGACCTTCCAGATCAAGGGCCACGAGATACAGCGCATCTGCAACCACCAGCAGTTCGGCAGCGGCAACCGCCACTACCTGGGCGTGCAGTTCACCCTCTGGGACGGCCAGCTGGTCATCACCATGCTGATCACCGTCACCGTGCTCCACGAGACGCTGCGTGTCGAGGTCACCGGCCACGCGCTCGGCCCCGTGCACTCCCTGTTCACCACGAAGCCGGAGCCCAAGACGGTCACCGTCAGCAAGACCGTCCGGTTCTGGGAGACCGTGGACCGGGTCCTGCCCCTCGTGGACGCCAAGGAGGTCGTCCGCCTCGCCGTGCGGGCCCCCTTCACCTGGTACCCGCCGCTGCTCGACTTCCTCGGCGGCAAACTGGTGCTGCCCGAGCCCTTCGGCCTGCGGCACGCCTGGGCCGAGAAGCCGTGGCGCCACCGGTTCATGGCCGACGACGCGATGCGCGCCGCCGCACCCGTGCTGCGTGTGGCGCACACAGCCGCGCTGAAGGTCCTCGAGGACAACGGCGTCGACACCTCGAAGTTCGGCAACCGCGCCACCGTCGTCAGCGGCTTCGTCCAGGACCCGACACCCGGCAAGGCGGACGTCTACGACGCGTGAGCGTCAGCCCTTCGGCCAGTGCTCGGCGAGCATCCTGCGGGTGTCGCCGAGCAGTTGGGGCAGCACCTTGGTGTTGCCGATGACCGGCATGAAGTTGGTGTCGCCGCCCCAGCGGGGCACGATGTGCTGATGCAGATGGGCGGCGATGCCGGCGCCCGCCGCGGAGCCCTGGTTCAGGCCGATGTTGAACCCGTGCGCGCCGGACGCCGCGCGCAGCGCGGTCATCGCCTGCTTGGTCAGCTTGGCGAGCTCGGCGGTCTCGGCGTCGTCCAGGTCCGTGTAGTCGGCGACGTGGCGGAACGGGACGATCATCAGGTGCCCGCCGTTGTACGGGTAGAGGTTGAGCACGGCGTAGACGCGCTCCCCACGGGCGATGACCAGGCCGTCCTCGTCGCTCTTGGAGGGGATCGAGCAGAACGGGCAGCCGTCCCCGGAACCGGGACCCGTGGGCTTGTTCTCGCCCTGGATGTACGCCATCCGATGGGGCGTCCACAGTCGCTGGAACGCGTCAGGCGTCCCGACTCCGATCTGCTGCTCCGGCTGCTCTGTCGTCATGCGGGCCAGCATATTCGGCGCTGCTCGCGGCATGCGGCGAGGGTCTTTCGAAACGAGAGGCAGGCGAGGGGCGGCCCCGGGAAGGG
>NZ_JBSGZJ010000325.1:0-8089 GCF_053610925.1 Streptomyces sp. NPDC054847
CCCTCGTGCCGTACCGCCCAGACGAGTTCGGCCCTGGTGACGGGGTGGCCCGGGACGACGGGCGCGGCCAGGGCCGGGTCCGCGAGGCCGAGGGCGTGGACGGCGGGTGCCTCCACTCCGTAGCGGCGGACCAGGCGCCGGGGCGCTTCGAGGCGGGCGAGCACGCCCGCCGGGGCGGCCCCCACGAGGGGCAGGCCGGCGGTGCGGCTGGGGCCGGCGCTCACGCCGCCGGCGACGAGTGCGGCGTCCACCGCGTCCTGGGCCATGCGCCGGTAGGTGGTGAGCTTGCCGCCGACGACGGTGACGACACCGCCGGCCGAGGTGAGGATCGCGTGCCTGCGGGAGATGTCGGCCGTCCGGCCGGATCCGGCGGAGCCTGCCGCCGGGCCGGTGTCCAGGAGCGGCCGCAGGCCGGCGAAGGCGCCGACCACGTCGTCGCGGCGCAGGGGTACGTCGAGGGCCGAGCCGAGGACGTCGAGAAGGAAGCCGATGTCCGTCTCCGGCACGTCCGGCACGTCGGGCACCGGCCCTTCGACCGGTTCGTCGGTGAGTCCGACGTACACCCGGCCGTCGCCCTGCGGCAGCACGAGGACGAAACGGTTGGACTCCCCGGGGATCGGGATGTGCATGCCGGCGGTGAGGCCGCCCAAGTCCTCGGAGCGCAGTACGAGATGGGTGCCGCGGGAGGGTCGCAGCCGGACGTCGTCGACCAGGCCGCCCGCCCATACGCCTGCGGCGTTGATGACGGTGCGGGCCCGGATCTCCAGTTCCTCACCGGTGAGTTCGTCGCGGACGCGGGCGCCGGTTCCGCTCACGGCGAGCGCGCGGGCCCGGGTGAGGATGTGGGCGCCGTGGGCGGCTGCGGTCCTGGCGACGGCGGTCACCAGGCGGGCGTCGTCGGTGAGTTGGCCGTCCCAGGAGAGCAGGCCGCCGCGCAGCCCCGTCGGCCGGAGCACGGGCGCCATGTGCCGGGTCTCGACGGCGGAGAGCGTGCGGGGTCCGGGGAGGGTGGTGCGCGAGGTGCGGGCGGAGGCCCGCAGGAGGTCGCCGGCGCGCAGCCCCGCCCAGGTCACGGCGGCCTGGGCGCGGGAGACGAGAGGGGTGAGCGGCAGGACGAAGGGCTGCGGGCGTACGAGGTGGGGGGCGGTGCGTTCCATGAGGATGCCGCGCTCGACGGCGCTCTCGTGGGCCACGTCGAGGTGGCCGGTGGCGAGGTAGCGCAGGCCGCCGTGGATGAGTTTGGAGCTCCAGCGTGAGGTGCCGAAGGCGAGGTCGTGGGCGTCGATCGCGGCGACGGTGAGTCCGCGGGAGGCGGCGTCGAGGGCGGCTCCGGCGCCGGTGGCTCCGAGACCGACGACGAGGACGTCGACGGTGGCGCCTTCGGCGAGCCGGGCCAGTTCTCGGCTGCGGCGTCCGGCGTTCAGGGACGCCGCCCGCGGTGCTTGGAGCGGGGGCCCGGCTGCCGCCCCGGCGGCACGGTCCGGGCGGCTCGAACGGCTCGGGCGGCTCATGGTGTGAGGGTCCTCTCCAGGATGGTCCGCAGGTCGTCGAGGAAGGCCGTGTCGGCGAGTTCGGGCTCGTCCTCCTCGGTCATGGTGCGCAGGGACAGCGCGAAGGACTGCACGACGAGCAGCAGCGAGCGGGCCTGCCGGTCGGGGTGGGATCTGCGCACCGAGCCGTCGGCGTGGCCCTCTGCCAGGCCGCCCGCGATGAGTCCCAGCAGCGCGTCCTGGCTGGCGCCGCGCCGGTCGAGGATGTACGGGAGCAGCAGCTCGGGGTCCACGTCGATGATCTTGTGGAAGAGCGGGTGGGCGCGGAAGGCGGTGACGCCGCCGACCAGGCCCTCGACCAGCCTCCGTCGTGCGGGGGCGCCTGGTTCCGGTTCGGGCATGGCGCCGACGGCGAGGGCGATCCACTCCCTGGTCATCAGGTCGCCGACGAGAGTGCGCACGTCGGGCCAGCGGCGGTACAGGGTCATGCGGGAGACCCCTGCGCGCCGGGCGACGTCGGTGAGGGTGGTCCGGCGTACGCCGACGGCGAGGACACAGTCGCGTGCCGCGTCGAGGACGGCATCTCCGTCCGAGTGGTTGTGACGAATGGGCGTCATCTGTCACAGTGTAATGCCAGTGCAGGCCGCGCGGCAGTACGCCCCGCGAACACCCCGCGTAACCGATGGTGAGGAACAGCCCCAGTGGACATGTTGTGGAGCGGCTGGGGCGACCCGGCCAAGGCAGCCCCGCTGCCGGACACGGTGACCGGCCTGCTGCGCGATCTGCTCGGCGTGACACCGCGCGAGAGCGGCCCTGCCTCGCTCGAGGCGATCGACGTCCCGCCGTCCGCGCTCACCGCCGCCGCACGCGCGGCGCTCACCGAGTGCGTGGGCTCGGACGCGTATGTGCGCACCGACGCGGAGAGCCGTGTCCGGCACACCCGTGGCAAGTCCACACCCGACCTGCTGCGCATCCGGGCCGGCGAGGTCGACGACATCCCGGCGGCCGTCGTGCTGCCGGGCAGCCACGACGAGGTGACGGCCGTCCTGCGGGCGTGCGCCGAACACGCGGTGGCCGTCGTCCCCTTCGGCGGCGGCACGTCCGTCGTCGGCGGGCTGGCCCCCGAGGGCAAACACTGCTTCGTCGCGCTGGACCTGCGCCGGCTCGACGCGCTGCTCTCCGTCGACGAGATCTCCCGCACGGCGGTCCTCCAGCCGGGCATGCGCGCACCGCGGTGCGAGGAGCTGCTCGGCGAGCTGGGCTGGACGCTCGGCCACTTCCCGCAGTCCTACGAGTGGGCCTCCGTGGGCGGTTTCGCCGCGGCCCGCTCCAGCGGCCAGGCTTCCGCCGGCTACGGCCGCTTCGACGAGATGGTGCTCGGCCTCACCCTCGCCACCCCGGAGGGAACCCTCGAGGTCGGGCGGGCCCCGCGCTCCGCCG
The DNA here is from genome assembly GCF_053610925.1 of Streptomyces sp. NPDC054847. Lineage (NCBI taxonomy): Bacteria > Bacillati > Actinomycetota > Actinomycetes > Kitasatosporales > Streptomycetaceae > Streptomyces > Streptomyces sp. NPDC054847. The sequence goes on from NZ_JBSGZJ010000325.1 coordinate 2,931, forward strand.
CCGGCCCCGACCTGCGGCAGCTCGTCCTCGGCTCCGAGGGCGCGCTCGGGGTGATCACCTCCGTGACCGTACGCGTCCGGCCGCTGCCGGAGACCCGGGTCTACGAGGGCTGGCGCTTCGCGTCGTTCGAGGCCGGCGCCGCGGCCCTGCGCAGGCTCGCCCAGGACGGCCCCCGTCCGACCGTGCTGCGCCTGTCGGACGAGACGGAGACCTTCGTGGGCCTGGCCCAGCCGGACCGGATCGGCAGTACGCAGGAGGGCGGGACACCCGCCGGCTGTATGGCGATCGCCGGCTACGAGGGCACCGCGCGGGACACCGCCGACCGGCGCGCCCGGGCCCGGGAGGTGCTGCTCGCCTGCGGTGGCGAGTACGTCGGCGAGGAGCCCGGCGAGCGCTGGGCGCACGGCCGGTACAACGCGCCCTACCTGCGCGACTCGCTGCTCGACGCGGGCGCCTTCGCGGAGACGCTGGAGACGGCGTGCTTCTGGTCCGCCCTGCCGGGGCTCTACGAGGCGGTGCGCCAGGCGCTCACCGGCACGCTCGCCGAGGCCGGAACTCCTCCCCTGGTGATGTGCCACATCTCCCATGTGTACGAGAACGGCGCGTCGCTGTACTTCACCGTCGTCAGCGCGCAGGGGGACGACCCGGTGGCCCACTGGGCGCCGGCGAAGCGGGCCGCCAACGACGCGATCATCGCGGCCGGGGGCACCATCAGCCACCACCACGGCGTCGGCACCGACCACCGCGACTGGTACGCGCGGGAGATCGGCCCGCTCGGGGTCCGTATCCTTCAGGCCCTCAAGGCCGAGCTCGACCCGGCCGGGACACTCAACCCCGGCGTGCTCATCCCCGTCCGCTGACCGGCCCACTGCCTTCCGGAGGCGCATTCATGCGACAGTTCACCGCCGTCGTCAATCCCGCCGCGGGCGGGTCGAGCGGCACGGCGGCCCTGCTCCCGCTGGCCCGCCTCCTGAGGGAGGCCGGGGCACGCTTCGACACGCAGTACAGCCGCAGTCTGGAGCACGCCCAGGAGGTGGCACGGCAGGCCGCCGGGCAGGGGCACGTCGTGCTGGCCGTCGGCGGTGACGGCATGGCCGGCCGCGTCGGCGGGGCGCTCAGCGGCTCCGACGCCGTCTTCGGTGTCGTCCCCGCCGGGCGCGGCAACGACTTCGCCCGGGCGCTCGGCCTGCCCTCACGGACGGAGGAGCTCGCGGAGCTGCTGCTGAACGGCTCACCGCGGCCGGTCGACACCATCGAGGTCACCTCCGCCGTCCACGCCGGGACGTCGGTGCTGGGCAGCGTGTACGCGGGCGTGGACGCGGTGGCCAACCACCACGCCAACGCCTCGCGGCTGCTGCGGGGCGCCGCGTCCTACTACGCGGGCGGTCTGCGGGCCGTGCTCGGCTGGCGGCCCGCCACGTACCGCATAACCGTCGACGGGACCGAGCACGAACGGCGCGGCTACACGGTCGTCGCGGCCAACTCGGGCTTCTACGGCTTCGGTCGCAACATCGCGCCGGGCGCGCGGCTCGACGACGGCCTGCTGGACGTCGTCGTCATCGGTCACGCCCCCAAGCGGCTGTTCTTCGCGATGATGAACGAGCTGAAGACGGGGGCGCACCTCGAGCGCCCGCAGGTGGAGATCCTCAGGGGCCGGGAGATCCGCATCGAGGCCGACCGGAGCGTGCCGTACGGCGCGGACGGCGAGGTCGACGCGGCCCTTCCCGTGACGGTCAGGGTCCAGCCGGGCGCGCTGAACGTGATCTGCTGACGCCGGGCCCGGCGTGCTCGGCGCGACCAGCGGCCGGGAGGCGGTCATCGGCTTCCGCCCGGACACGGGCAGTGCGCCGGCCGCGCTCTCCACCCGACGGTCCCACCGGCGGGACGGGCTCGTGGCCACCCGCGTACCGGCTGTTGAGCGACGTCGGCTGACCGCGCCTGCGGGGCACGGCTGCGACCGTCGGCGCGGAGCGGGAGGGTTCGGCGGACGTCCGCTGGTTACACGTGCATGGACCCTGTGACGCCGTGATGGTTGTCGCGTCCGGCCGGGCCGGCCGGTGACGGTGCACGAAGTGGAGGTGACCGGTGGCCTTGCGGCGCTGGGCGGCGTGGGAGCTGTCCGCGGTGTGGACCTCCGTACGCAGGGCCGTGACGGAGGCCGGGCCCGAGCGGGACCTGGCGGTCCAGTCGCTGAAGGCCGCCGGCGCCGCCGTTCTCGCGTGGGCGCTGGTCGGCTGGTGGTGGAAGGCGCCGATGGCTCTGATGGCCCCGTGGACGGCGGTGGTCCTCGTGCAGAGCACCGTCTACCGCTCGCTCCGGGCCGGAACACAGCAACTCGTCGTCATCGCGCTCGGCACGCTGCTGGCGACCGGGGCGGCCGCGCTGACCGGCAACATCATGGCGGCGATGGCCCTCGCCCTCCCACCGGCGGTGCTGCTGGGCAACTACTCGCGCTTCGGCGACCAGGGCGTCTACGCGCCGACGACCGCCATCTTCGTGCTCGCGTACAGCTCCTTCTCCGGGACGGCCATCGCCCACCGCCTATTCGAGGCACTCGTCGGAGCGGTGATCGGCATCGGCGTGAACGCCCTGGTCCTGCCCCCGGTCCACCTCCGCGATGTGCGGGACAGCCTGGACCGGCTCGGCCGTGACAGCACGGATCTGCTGCGCGCCATGGCCGACGACGTGGAGAACGGCCACGACCGTACGAGCGCCGAGCAGTGGCACGAGGGGTCCCGGCGGCTCGGCGGCCCCGTCCAGGACCTGCGCAGCGCCCGCGGGTGGACGCAGGAGAGCTACCGCTTCAACCCGGGGCACCGGCTGCGGCGCCACCCGGCCCCGCCGCCGGGCCACTGGGACACGTACTGGACGGACCTCGCCGACCGGCTCGAGTCGGTCACGGCGACCCTGGTGGACACGACCGGTGAGTGGCGCAGCCTCGCCTCGCCGCCCGAGCCCGCCCTGCGCTGCCTGCCTGAGCTCTTCCGCGCCATGGCGGACGTCTGCGAGGCGGACCGGGCCGCGCTGGCCGTCGCCCCGCCGCCCGACGGCGAGGTGCGCAAGGAGGCGATGCGCCGGGCCTGGGAGGCCCATCGCCTGCTCAAGCGCCACCTGCTGGCGCACGACGACCATGAGACGGCGACCGCGGTGGGCGGGCTCGCGGCCCAGACACAGCAGCTGCTGTACGCGCTGGAGGCCGGACCCGCTCCGGCCCGACAGGCGTGAGGCCCCGCGCCGGCGCTGCCCGCCGCGTCCGGAACGTCCTCACGCCGGCCCGGCCGGTGCCCGGACGTGTCAGCAGGCCCAGTCCTTGCCGGGGTCGATGTCGCCGCCCTGGCGGCGCTGGGTGAACGAGAACCAGTTGCCCGAGTCGTCGCGGAAGATCGCCTCGGTGCCGTAAGGGCGCTCCTGCGGCTCCTGGAGGAACTCCACGCCGCGTGCCTTGAGCTTCTCGTAGTCGCCGTGGATGTCGTCGGTGGCGAGGACACCCGCGCCGAGGACGCCTTTGGAGACGAGGGTCGTCATGGCCTCGGCGGACTCGGGGTCCATGGCGGACGCGGTCGGCACCATCAGGGTCAGCTCCACATCGGGCTGGTCCTTGGCGCCCACCGTCAGCCAGCGCATGCCTCCCTCGCCCATGGTCATGTCCGTACGCACCTCGAGGCCGAGCTTTTGCGTGTAGAACTCCTTCGCGCGGTCCTGGTCGAGCACCCAGACGGTGGAGATGGCGAGGCCCTTGATCATTTCGTGCTCCTGGATGAGAGGTTTCTGCGGCCCCGCCACCGTAGGCAGCGGGGGCCTCAGCCTGCTTCTTCAGAATTGCTGGGCCTGTCCGGAACACGGGACGGGGAGAAACCGCCGGCCCAGAGCATCGCGTAGCACCCGGGGATGAGGGCGGCGCCGCGGCCCACATGCTTGGCGCGGTACTCGCTCGGTGAGAGTCCGGTCTGCTTCTTGAAACGGGCGGAGAACGTGCCGAGGCTGGTGAAGCCGACGAGCGTGCAGATCTCGGTGACGGAGAGGTTCGCGGTGCGGAGCATCTCCTCCGCCCGTTCGACCCGGCGGCGGGACAGGTACTGGCCCGGTGTCTGCCCGTACACGGCTTTGAAGGCGCGGACGAAGTGGTAGCGGGAGTATCCGGCGTGGGCGGCGATCGCGTCGAGGTCGAGCGGCTCGGCCCAGTCGCGGTCCATCGCGTCCTTCGCGAGGCGCAGCTGCCGTAGATGAGCCGGGTTCGTCACGGTCCCCATGCTGGCACGGGGCACTGACAGCGAGGGGCCGGGGCGGCGGGCATTGACGGACGAGGGGAACATCTGGTCGGATCGCGGTGTTTTCAGCGTATACAGGCAACGGCGGCTCCGTCGTGCCTGCCGTTCCCGGCTACGGATTCCGGCTGCCCATGATGCTCTCCCGAACAGCACCCGCCACCTTCGCCGGCGTGGCCCTCCTCCTCACCGGCTGTGCCGGCGCCGGAGCGGCCGAAAGCTCCGGCACGTCCGGCAAGGCCGCCGTCAGCGCCGCGGCACCGGCGTCGGCCACGGCCGGTGTACCGGGCCCCGCCACAACCGCCCCGGGCTCCGGTGCGCCCGTCTCCACGGAACCGCCGGCCCCGGCGTTCGATCCCCGCACCGATACCGCGGTGCTGTCCGTCCCGGCCATCGGCCTGGAGGACCTGCGCGTCGTGCCGTACGAGGGCACGACCGACGACTGGCCGGGCACCCGGATCCAGAACCGGGGTGTGGCCGCGAGTCCGTACGGCGAACGGGGCGGCGTGGGACCGGGCGAGGTCGGCAACTACCTGGTCACCGCGCACCGCCTCTCCGCCGGCGGACCCATGCGGGACCTCCCGGCGCTCGACAAGGGCGATTCCGTGTTCGTGACCGCGGGTGGTTCGGTGTACGAGTACGTGATCACCGAGACACGTCAGACGTCGTTCCGCTCGGAGCGTTCGCTCGCCGAGCAGCGGGCCGCGGTACCGGGCCACCCCGGCGAGCGGCCCACCAAGGCGATGATCACCCTCTCCACCTGCGCGACCCCCGAGGACGACGCGGCGGGCAACTTCTGGCGCGACGACAAGGGCAACCCGGAGCACCGCATCGACAAGACAGGCGTGCTGCGCGAGGTGTCCGACCGGTAGGCAGCGCGGCGCCGCCCGGCGG
>NZ_JBSGZJ010000326.1:0-8088 GCF_053610925.1 Streptomyces sp. NPDC054847
GGCTCGTTACGGCAGCTGCGCCGCCCGTGCCTCGCGGCTCTCGCGCCGGTTGTCGCGGAACGTGTTCACGCGGCGTGCCGTCGCGAAGAGCGGGATGGTCGCCGCCATCACGATCTGCAGCGCGCAGCCCATCTGCAGCAGCACCTGGCCGCCCGGCGCGTCGAACGCCCACGCCGCCAGCATGCCCATGGCCGCCACGATCCAGGCGAGCACCGCCACCGCGAGGACGCCCCGCGGCTTGGGGTACTCGACCCGGCTCACCATCAGCCACGCGGTACCGACGACCGCCAGCAGTGTCGCCTCGAACGGCAGCTCGAGCAGCACGATCGAGACGACCGTGAGGGCCCCGAACGGGGACGGCATGCCCTGGAACGTGCCGTCCTTCACGGTGACGCACGAGAAGCGGGCAAGCCGCAGCACCACCGCCAACAGCACAACGATCGCGCCCACCGCCGCGACCCGCTCGTGCGCGTCACTCGCGACCATGCCGTACACGAGCACGAAGTACGCCGGCGCCAGACCGAAGCTGATCAGGTCGGAGAGGTTGTCCAGCTCCGCGCCCATCGGCGACGACCGCAGCTTGCGGGCGACGAGGCCGTCGAACAGGTCGAAGACAGCCGCGCACAGCATCAGTATCACCGCTGTGGCCGCGCTGTTGCGGGCCATGCCCGACTGGTCACCCGAGAGGTGCGGGATGAGGATGCCCGTGGTGGTGAAGTACACCGCCATGAAGCCGCACGTCGCGTTACCGAGCGTGAGGGTGTCCGCTATCGACAGCCGAAGGGACAGCGGCATTTCCTCCGCGTCGTCGTCCTCGGCGACCCAGTTCGTGGCCTGTGTGTCGGGATCAATCACGGTCAATTCGAGTCACCCCCGCGGTCGTGGTCTGACCGACCTCGACAGCGACGTCGACACCTTCCGGAAGGTAGATGTCAACGCGCGATCCGAAGCGGATCAGACCGATGCGGTCGCCCTGCTCGACCTTGGTGCCCTGCGGGATGTACGGGACGATCCGCCGCGCGACCGCGCCGGCGATCTGCACCATCTCGATGTCACCGAGCTCGGTGTCGAAGTGCCAGACAACGCGCTCGTTGTTCTCGCTCTCCTTGTTAAACGCGGGGACGAAACCGCCCGGGATGTGCTCGACCGACGTCACCGTGCCCGAGAGGGGCGCGCGGTTGACGTGGACGTTGAGCGGGCTCATGAAGATCGCGACGCGGGTACGTCCGTCCTTCCACGGCATGATGCTCTGCACCACACCGTCGGCGGGCGAGATGACCCGGCCGTGTGCGATCTCACGCTCGGGGTCGCGGAAGAACCACAGCATGCCCGCCGCGAGCGCGGTGGTGGGCACGGCGATGACCGCGGCACGCCGGGAGCGGCGTGAGCGGGCCAGGCTGAGTGCAGCGGTGGCGACGGTCGGCAGAAGCCACGGCGATGCTCCGCGAGCGATACGTACGCCAAGGAGGCTGTCGCGAGGTGCAGAGGTTTGGCTGTGGGGCATGGATGACCTTCGTAGCGGATGATGCCGCGCTGGCAACGGGGGACGGCGGCTTTCCCGCGATCGTATCGGTTACGACCCGCAACTGGGAAAGGCAGAAGCCGAGTCGGCGGCCGGAAGATGATGACAGGGTGTGATCATCTTCCGGCCGTAACCGACTCAAAAGCGACAATCAACCCTGGAATCGGTACTCCTCGAGCAGCCGACGACCAATGATCATTTTCTGGATCTCGGCGGTACCTTCGCCGATCAGCAGCATCGGGGCCTCGCGGTAGAGGCGCTCGATCTCGTACTCCTTGGAGAAGCCGTAGCCGCCGTGGATACGGAAGGCGTCCTCGACGACTTCCTTGCAGTACTCGGAGGCGAGGTACTTCGCCATCCCTGCTTCCAGGTCGTTTCGTTCCCCGGAGTCCTTTTTGCGAGCTGCGTTGACCATCATCGCATGCGCGGCCTCGACCTTGGTAGCCATCTCGGCCAGCTTGAACTGGATGGCCTGGTGCTGGGCGATCTGCTTGCCGAAGGTGTGGCGCTGCTGGGCGTAGGAGACGCCCAGCTCAAAGGCACGCTGCGCGACACCGCAGCCACGCGCGGCCACGTTCACGCGTCCGACCTCGACGCCGTCCATCATTTGGTAAAACCCTCGGCCGGTGGTGCCGCCGAGTACCCGATTGGCCGGAATGCGTAGTCCGTCCATGATGAGTTCGGTCGTGTCGACGCCCTTGTAACCCATCTTGTCGATCTTCCCGGGGATGGTGAGGCCGGGGCGGACCTCTCCGAAGCCGGGCTCCTTCTCGACGAGGAAGGTCGTCATCGACTTGTGCGGGGCGGTCCCCTCGGGGTGTCCTTCGTCACTCCGGCACAGGACGGCGACCAGAGTGGACGTGCCGCCGTTCGTCAGCCACATCTTCTGGCCGTTGAGGACGTACTCGTCGCCGTCCTTGACGCCCTTGGACGTGATGGCCGACACGTCGGAGCCGAGGCCGGGCTCGGACATCGAGAACGCGCCCCGGACCTCGCCCAGCGCCATGCGCGGCAGGAAGGTGTCCTTCTGCTCCTGCGTGCCGTGCTGCTTGAGCATGTACGCCACGATGAAGTGGGTGTTGATGATGCCGGACACGGACATCCAGCCCCGGGCGATCTCCTCCACGCACAGCGCGTACGTGAGAAGGGACTCGCCCAGGCCGCCGTACTCCTCCGGGATCATCAGGCCGAACAGGCCGAGTTCCTTCAGGCCCTCGACGATCTGCGTCGGGTACTCGTCCTTGTGCTCCAGCCCGGTCGCGACAGGAATGATCTCCTTGTCGACAAAGTCCCGCACGGTGGCGAGGATCTCCTGCTGAACATCGGTCAGACCGTGGGTCTGGGCGAGTCGCGCCATGACTACTTCTCCTGTGACTTCAGCTCGGGCCGGCCGGGCTGCTCGCCGCCGCGCTCCTTGATGTACGTCTCCGTCGGGACCATCACCTTGCGCCGGAAGACGCAGACGAGGGTGCCGTCCTGCTTGTAGCCCTTGGTCTCCACGTAGACGATCCCGCGGTCGTTCTTCGACCTGGAGGGCGTCTTGTCGAGGACGGTGGTCTCGCCGTAGATCGTGTCGCCGTGGAAGGTCGGCGCCACGTGCCGCAGCGACTCGATCTCCAGGTTGGCGATGGCCTTGCCGGAGACGTCCGGCACGGACATGCCGAGGAGCAGCGAGTAGATGTAGTTGCCCACCACGACGTTCTTGCCGAAGTCCGTCGTGTTCTCCGCATAGTTGACGTCCATGTGGAGGGGGTGGTGGTTCATCGTCAGGAGGCAGAAGAGGTGGTCGTCGTACTCGGTGACCGTCTTCCCGGGCCAGTGCTTGTAGACCGCCCCGACCTCGAACTCCTCATAGGTGCGTCCGAACTGCATGACGGTCAGGCCTCCGGGATCTCGAACTTGCTGGTGCGCTGCATGCCCGCCGCGCGCCCCTTGCCGGAGACGACGAGCGCCATCTTGCGGCTGGCCTCGTCGATCATCTCGTCGCCGAGCATCGCCGAGCCCTTCTTGCCGCCGGCCTCCGACGTGTAGTAGTCGTACGCGTCGAGGATCAGCTCCGCGTGGTCGTAGTCCTCCTGCGACGGCGAGAAGATCTCGTTGGACGCCTCGACCTGACCCGGGTGGAGCACCCACTTGCCGTCGAAGCCGAGCGCGGCGGCGCGCTGCGCGACCGCGCGGTAGCCGTCGATGTTGCGGATCTGCAGGTAGGGGCCGTCGATCGCCTGGAGGTTGTTGGCGCGGGCCGCCATAAGGATCTTCATCAGGATGTAGTGGTACGCGTCGGCGTCGTAACCGGGGGGCTGCTCGCCGACCACCAGGGACTTCATGTTGATGGAGGCCATGAAGTCGGCCGGGCCGAAGATGATCGTCTCGACGCGCGGCGACGCCTGGGCGATCGCGTTGACGTTGTTGAGGCCCTGCGCGTTCTCGATCTGCGCCTCGATGCCGATCTTGCCGACCTCGAAGCCCATCGTCTTCTCGATCTGGGTGAGCAGCAGGTCCAGCGCCACGATCTGCTGGGCGTCCTGCACCTTCGGCAGCATGATGCAGTCGAGGTTCTGGCCGGCGCCCTCGACGACCGTGACGACGTCACGGTAGGTCCAGTGCGTGGTCCAGTCGTTGACCCGCACGACCCGCGTCTTGCCGGTCCAGTCGCCCTCGTTGAGGAACTTCACGATGGTGTGGCGCGCGTCCGGCTTGGCGAGCGGCGCGCAGGCGTCCTCCAGGTCCAGGAAGACCTGGTCGGCGGGCAGACCCTGGGCCTTCTCCAGGAACCGCGGGTTCGAGCCGGGCACCGCCAGGCAGGAACGGCGCGGACGAAGACGGTTGACCGGGTGCACAGGGGTGCTCATGCGGGGACCTCCAGAGGGTCGAGCTTGTTCGCTTTACGGATCTCGTCGACGATACGGCCGATGATCTCCGTGATACCGAAGTCCTTCGGGGTGAAGACGGCGGCCACGCCCGCCTGCTTCAGTGCGGCGCCGTCGGCGTTCGGGATGATCCCGCCGACGATCACCGGAATGTCCGCGGCGCCAGCCTCGCGCAGCCGTGCGAGCACGTCCGGCACCAGCTCGGCGTGCGAGCCGGACAGGATGGAGAGGCCGACGCAGTGCACGTCCTCCGCGAGGGCGGCGGAGACGATCTGCTCGGGCGTGAGCCGGATGCCCTGGTAGACCACCTCGAACCCGGCGTCGCGGGCCCGTACGGCGATCTGCTCGGCGCCGTTGGAGTGCCCGTCCAGACCGGGCTTGCCGACCAGCAGCCGCAGCCGGCCGGAGCCCAGCTCGTCCGCGGTACGCGCCACCTTCTCGCGCACGGCGGCGAGCGGCGTGCCCGCCTCCGCGGTGACGGCCACCGGGGCGCTGCTGACGCCCGTCGGCGCACGGAACTCGCCGAAGACGTCACGCAGCGCCCAGGCCCACTCGCCCGTGGTGACGCCCGCACGCGCACACTCGACGGTGGCCGCCATCAGGTTCTCGGTGCCCGCCGCGGCCTTCTTCAGCGCCGCGAGGGCCTCGGCCGCACGGGACTCGTCGCGGTCCGCCCGCCACTCGTGGAGCTTGGCCACGACCCGGGCCTCGTTCGCCGGGTCGACCGTCATGATCGCGGTGTCGAGGTCCGCGGTGAGCGGGTTCTCCTCGGTGGTCTCGTAGATGTTGACGCCGACGATCTTCTCGTCGCCCGCCTCGATCCGCGCCCGCCGCTCGGCGTGCGAGGAGACCAGCTGCGACTTGAGGTAGCCGGACTCGACGGCCGCCATGGCGCCGCCCATCTCCTGGATCCGGTCGATCTCCTCGAGACACTCGGCGACCAGCGACTCGACCTTGGCCTCGATGACGTGCGAGCCGTCGAAGATGTCCTCGTACTCCAGCAGGTCCGACTCGTGCGCCAGCACCTGCTGGATGCGCAGCGACCACTGCTGGTCCCAGGGCCGGGGCAGACCCAGCGCCTCGTTCCACGCGGGCAGCTGCACGGCCCGCGCCCGGGCGTCCTTGGAGAGCGTCACGGCCAGCATCTCGAGCACGATGCGCTGGACGTTGTTCTCCGGCTGCGCCTCGGTCAGTCCGAGGGAATTGACCTGGACGCCGTAGCGGAAGCGGCGCTGCTTCTCGTTCTCGATGCCGTAGCGCTCACGGGTGACCTTGTCCCAGATGCGCCCGAACGCGCGCATCTTGCACATCTCCTCGATGAAGCGGACGCCCGCGTTCACGAAGAACGAGATACGGGCGACCACGTCACCGAACTTGTCCGCCGGCACCTGGCCGGAGTCGCGCACCGCGTCGAGCACGGCGATCGCGGTGGACATCGCGTACGCGATCTCCTGCACCGGCGTGGCCCCGGCCTCCTGCAGGTGGTAGCTGCAGATGTTGATGGGGTTCCACTTGGGGATGTTGGCCACCGTGTACGTGATCATGTCGGTGGTCAGGCGCAGCGAAGGACCGGGCGGGAAGACGTGCGTCCCGCGCGACAGGTACTCCTTGACGATGTCGTTCTGCGTCGTGCCCTGGAGCCTGGTGATGTCCGCACCCTGCTCCTCGGCGACCACCTGGTACAGCGCCAGCAGCCACATGGCGGTGGCGTTGATGGTCATCGAGGTGTTCATCTGCTCCAGGGGGATGTCCTGGAACAGCCGGCGCATGTCGCCCAGATGGGAGACCGGCACCCCGACCCGGCCGACCTCGCCGCGGGCGAGGATGTGGTCGGGGTCGTAACCGGTCTGGGTCGGCAGGTCGAAGGCCACCGACAGACCCGTCTGTCCCTTGGCGAGGTTGCGCCGGTACAGCTCGTTGGACGCTTCCGCGGTCGAGTGACCGGCGTACGTCCGCATGAGCCAGGGCCGGTCCTTCTGGCGCTCTGTCATCTGCAGACCTCAGACATTCCTGAAGCGGTTGATGGCGTCGAGGTGCTTCTCGCGCATCTCCGGGTCGCGGACACCGAGACCCTCCTGCGGGGCGAGGGCGAGGACGCCGACCTTGCCCTGGTGGAGGTTGCGGTGCACGTCGTACGCGGCCTGGCCGGTGTCCTCGAGGGAGTAGACCTTCGAGAGCGTCGGGTGGATCTTGCCCTTGGCGATGAGGCGGTTGGCCTCCCACGCCTCGCGGTAGTTGGCGAAGTGCGAGCCGATGATCCGCTTCAGCGACATCCACAGGTAGCGGTTGTCGTACTCGTGCATGTAGCCCGAGGTCGAGGCGCAGGTGGTGATGGTGCCGCCCTTGCGGGTGACGTAGACGCTCGCGCCGAAGGTCTCGCGGCCGGGGTGCTCGAAGACGATGTCGATGTCCTCGCCGCCGGTGAGTTCGCGGATGCGCTTGCCGAAGCGCTTCCACTCCTTCGGGTCCTGGGTCTGCTCGTCCTTCCAGAACTTGTAGCCCTCGGCGTTGCGGTCGATGATCGCCTCGGCGCCCATCTTCCGGCAGATGTCCGCCTTCTGGTCGCTGGAGACGACACAGATCGGGTTGGCGCCGCCGGCCAGCGCGAACTGGGTGGCGTAGGAGCCGAGTCCGCCGCTGGCGCCCCAGATGAGGACGTTGTCGCCCTGCTTCATGCCGGCGCCGTTGCGGGAGACGAGCTGACGGTACGCGGTCGAGTTGACCAGGCCCGGGGAGGCGGCCTCCTCCCAGCTGAGGTGCTTGGGCTTGGGCATCAGCTGGTTGGACTTGACGAGCGCGATCTCGGCCAGGCCGCCGAAGTTGGTCTCGAAGCCCCAGATGCGCTGCTCGGGGTCGAGCATCGTGTCGTTGTGGCCGTCGGAGGACTCCAGCTCGACGGAGAGGCAGTGCGCGACGACCTCGTCCCCGGGGTTCCAGGCGTTCACGCCGGGGCCGGTGCGCAGGACGACGCCCGCGAGGTCGGACCCGATGACGTGGTACGGCAGGTCGTGGCGCTTGGTGAGCTCGGACAGACGTCCGTAGCGCTCGAGGAACCCGAAGGTCGAGAGCGGCTCGAAGATCGAGGTCCACACGGAGTTGTAGTTGACCGAGGAGGCCATGACCGCAACCAGGGCCTCGCCGGGGCCGAGCTCCGGCACCGGCACGTCCTCGACGTGGAGGGACTTGCGGGGGTCCTTCTCCCGCGTGGTGAGGCCCTCGAACATGTCGACCTCGTCCTTGTGCACGGTGACCGCGCGGTAGGACTCGGGGATGGTCAGAGCGGCGAAGTCGGCGGACGTGGACTCCGTCGACTGGATCGCGTCCAGGATTTCCTTCACGGTGTTGCCTCCGGCGAAGAGCGTCTGAGGGGGACGCTGAGGGGTACGTCGGGGTGGTGCTGCTGTTGTGGAGGTGTGCCGTCGGTTCGGCGTGTGGTGCTCGATGGCGGCGCTGGTGGGCGCCTGAAGGTGCCTGTGACGCAGGCGTCCGGGCGCGCAGCGCGATGGTTGCGGGGACAGCCGGCGTACGAATGGTCTCTGCACGCCGGCCGCCCGGACAACATCAACGTATGGCACCCCGTGCCAGGTGACAAGACACTGCGTGCCAAGAATTTCTCTCAGATGCAATCCGCCGGACACATATGAGCGATGATCGATCGAATGGGCCCCTGAACAGCGCGAACGGCCGCCCCTGGAC
>NZ_JBSGZJ010000327.1:0-8072 GCF_053610925.1 Streptomyces sp. NPDC054847
TGCAGCGCGGCGCTGCGCACACCGATCACCCGCGCACCGTCCTCGACGGACAGCGCACCGGCCACCACCGCGGCCGCCACCTCACCCTGCGAATGGCCCACCACCGCGGCCGGCTCCACACCCAGCGACCGCCACACCGCCGCCAGGCCCACATACACCGTGAACATCACCGGCTGCAGCACATCCAGCCGCGACCACTCCTCCACGACCCCTTCCCGCAGCAGGCCCTCCACCGACCGGTCCAGATACGGGGCCAGCGCCTCATCGCACTCACGCACCGCGTCGGCGAACGCCTGTGACTGCTCCAGCAGTTCGCGCCCCATTCCGGCCCACTCGCTGCCCTGGCCGGGGAAGACGAACACGACCTGGCCCCGCTCCCCCGCCGAGCCCTGGATCAGGGCGCGGTGGGAGCGGTGTCCGGCGAGGGCGGTGAGGGCTTCCGCCGCGTCGGTGGTGGTGCCGGCCATGACGACGGCCCGTTCGGTGAAGTGGGCGCGGCGGGTGGCGGCGGTGGCGGCGATGTCCCGCAGGGGCGTGTCGGGGTGGGCGGCCAGCCAGTCGGCCCAGCGTCCGGCCTGCTCGCGCAGTGCCGTGTCGTTGCGTGCGGAGAGGACGACGGGCAGGGGGGCAGGCTGTGCGCCGTGGGTGCGGGGGGTTTCGTGCGGGTGGCGCGGCGGGGCCTGTTCGAGGACGACGTGGGCGTTGGTGCCGCCGATGCCGAAGGAGGAGACGCCGGCGCGGCGGGGGGTGTCCTGCTGCCACGGGCGCAGTTCGGTGTTGACGTGGAAGAGGGCGGGGTCGAGGCCCATCTCGGGGTTGGGGCGTTCGAAGTTGAGGCTCGGCACGAGTTCGGCGTGGTGCAGGCACAGGGCGGCCTTGATGAGGCCGGCGAGTCCCGCGGTGACGTCGGTGTGGCCGATGTTGGTCTTCACGGAGCCGAGGGCGCACGGCTCGTCGCGGTCGTCTGCGGCGAACACCTGCTGCAAGGCCTGTACTTCGATGGGGTCGCCCAGCGCGGTCGCGGTGCCATGGGCTTCGATGAGCCCGATGTCGGCGGGGGTGAGACCGGCCGCGGCGTGGGCGGCGGCGATGACCTGTGCCTGGCCCTCGACGCTCGGCGCGGTGAAGCCGACCTTGTCGGCGCCGTCGTTGTTGACGGCGCTGCCGCGGATCACGGCGTAGACGGTGTCGCCGGCGGCGAGGGCGTCGGACAGGCGGCGCAGGACCACGACGCCGACGCCGCTGCCGAAGACGGTGCCGCCGCCCTTCTCGTCGAAGGCGCGGCACTTGCCGTCCGCGGAGAGCACCAGGCCCTGCTGGTACATGTAGCCCTGTTTGAGGGGGACGGTCAGTGAAGAGGCGCCGACGAGGGCGACGTCGGACTCGCCGCGCAGCAGGCTTTCACGGGCCAGGTGGGCGGCGACCAGGCCGGTCGAGCAGGCGGTCTGCACCGACAGGGCGGGGCCGCGGAGGTTGAGCTTGTGGGCGACGCGGGTGGCGAAGTAGTCGTTCTTGGTGCCGATCATGGTGCGGAAGAACGACGACATGTCGTTGACTTCCTCGCCGCCGTAGCCGCCGAAGCCCGATCCGCCGAAGACTCCGATGCTGCCGTCGTAGGTCTGCGGGACCAGGCCCGCGTGTTCCAGGGCTTCCCAGGCGCATTCGAGGAAGAGGCGGTGCTGCGGGTCCATCGTCTCGGCCTCGGCGGGCGAGTAGTCGAAGAACGTGGCGTCGAAGAGGTCCGCGTTCTCCACGTGGCCCTTGGCCCGTACGTAGTTCGGGTCGCGCAGCAGCGTGTCGGGGACGCCGGCGGCGCGCAGTTCGGTCTCGGAGAACCGGGTGATCGACTCGGTGCCGTTGCGGAGGTTGTTCCAGTAGGTGGTGATGTCCGGTGCGCCGGGCAGCCGGCAGGACATGCCGACGATGGCGATCGCGTCGTCGTCGGTGCGGCGCGGCGGTGCGGGCCGCGGACCGCGGGCGGTCCGGGTGGTGTCGTGGTCGCCGCGCAGGAACGCGGCGAGCTGCCGGACGGTGGGGTAGCGGAAGACCGCGGACAGGGGGAACTCGCGGCCGAGTCCTTCGCAGATGACCTTGTGGGCCTGCAGGGCGGTCATCGAGTTGCCGCCCAGCTCGAAGAAGCCGCGGTCGGTTTCGATCCGTGGACGGTCCAGCACCTGCGCCCAGGCGCGTCGCACCAGTTGCTCGACGCTGTCGCCGAGGGGGGCGGGCGCGGCGGGTGCGGTGTCGGAGGGGGCCGGTGCCGTGCCGGCGGCCCGCGGTGCGGGCATCCGGAGCAGCGCACCGCGGTCGACCTTCTTGTTGGGGGTGTGCGGCAGTTCGTCCAGGCGTACCAGCCGGGAGGGCACCATGTAGGCGGGGACCCGTTCGGCGATGTAGGCGCGTACGAGGTCCTCTTCGGCGGGCCGGCCCGTCCAGTACAGGAACAGCCGGGGGTCGTTCTCGGTGTCCTGGCGTACGACGGCGGCGCATTCGACAACGCAGTCGTGTTCGCCCGCGACGGCTTCGATCTCGCCGAGTTCGATGCGGTGTCCGTACAGCTTGATCTGGTTGTCGATGCGGCCGCAGTACTCGAGGCTGCCGTCCTCCCGGTAGCGCACCAGGTCGCCGGTGCGGTACATGCGGGCGCCGGGGTGGAACGGGTCGGGCACATAGCGTTCTGCGGTCAGTTCCGGCCTGCCGAGGTAGCCGCGGGTCACGGCCCGGCCGCTGATCCACAGTTCGCCGCGGCTGCCGCGGGGCATCCGTGCGCCGTGGCTGTCGAGGACGTACAGGCCGGTGCCCAGGACGGCGTCGCCGAGGGAGACCTCGCCCGGTTCGACGTTCCAGGTGGTGGACCACACGGTGCATTCGGAGGGGCCGTAGATGTTGGTCACCGAGCCGCGTACGGTGCGCAGCAGTTTCTTCGCGAGCGGCCGGTCCAGCGCCTCGCCGCCGACGATCATGCGGTCCAGGCCGCCGAGCAGGGCCCGGCCGTCGGCGTCGGCCAGCAGCATTCTGGCCAGCGACGGGGTGCACTGCAGGTGGGTGGGTGCGAAGGAGCGGTAGCCGGGCCATTCGCCGACGCTGCCCTGGGCGATGACGACGCGGTAGCCGCGGGTGAGGGTCCAGATCAGTTCGACGGTGGAGATGTCGAACGAGGGGCTGGTCACGGCCAGCCAGGTGTCTCCGGGGCCGCCGCCGATACGGTCGTCGACGCTGCGGCAGAAGTTGACGAATTGTCCGTGCTCGATCAGGACGCCCTTGGGGGTGCCGGTGGAGCCGGAGGTGTAGATGACGTATCCCAGGTCGTCGAGCGCGGGGCGGGCGGCCGGCGGGGGCCACGCGGCGTCGAGGGGGGCGTCGGGGATGTCGCCGATCAGCAGAACGTGGGCCGTGGTGTCCACCGGCCGGTCGGAGACGAGGACCCGCAGTCCGCTGTCCTGGATCACGTAGTCGACGCGAGCCTGCGGGTAGTGCGGGTCGACGGGCAGGTAGGCGCCGCCCGCCATCCAGATGGCGAGCACCGAGACGACCAGGTCCGCGGAGCGGGGCAGGTGCACCCCCACCGGGACCTCGGCCGTCACACCGGCCTCGGTGAGCCGCGCGGCCAGTGTCCCGGCCCGCGCCACCATCTGACGGTAGGTCGTCTCCCGGCCGTCGCAGACCAGGGCGATCGCGTCGGGTGTGCGGCGCGCCTGGGCCAGCACCAGGTCCAGGGCGGTCGTGGTGTCCGGGCCCGCCGTGAGCGAGGGCCGGCCGCCGCGCTCCTCCAGCCAGGCCAGCTCGGCCGCGTCCAGCAGATCCAACTCGCTCAGGCGGCGCCGCGGCTGTGCGGCCAGCGACTCGAGCAGGGTGCGGAAGTTGCGCACCATCCGCTCGGCGGAGGCCCGGTCCATGGTGTGGGAGAGGTATTCCAGCTCGCCCCACAGTCCGTCGCCGCTGGGTGCGAGGTTCATGCCGAGGGCGAACTTGGATGCGCCGCGGACGTTGCCCGCGCCGTTGCCGCCGGCCGGCAGGAGCCAGGCGTCCTCGCCGCTGCCCAGGGCCGGGAAGTCGGCGCCCATGTAGTTGAACACGGCGCGGATCAGCGGGTTGTCGTCGCCGGTGCGGGGCGTGTCGGCGACCTTCATCACCTCGGTGAGCGGCACGCTCTGGTGCTCGACCAGCCCCAGGATCCGCGGCTGCATCGCGGCCAGCAGATCGGTGAAGACGGGGTCGCCGCTCAGATCGCAGCGCAGGGGCAGCGTGTTGGTGAAGAAGCCCAGCACGTCCGAGGTGCCCGGCAGCTGCCGGTTGGCCCAGACCGTGCCCAGGGTGAAGTCGTCCTGGCCGGCGTAGCGGGCCAGCATCGCGGCGAACGCCCCGGCGAAGACGGTGTACGGGGTCACGGACTCTTCGGAGGCGAGTGCCTCCAGTTGCCCGCGAAGCTTTGCGGGCACGGTGAAGTAGACCGCGTCGCCGCCTTCGGCGCCTTCCGCCACGGCCTGCGGGCCGGGCGGCAGCTCCAGGATCGGCGAGCCCCGAAGTTCGGCGGCGAAGAACCGCAGCCCCTCCTCGAACCGCCCCTCCGTGAGGCTGCGTTGTTCCCAGCGGGCGTAGTCGCCGACGTGGTGCGCGGGTTCGGCCGCCTGCGGCCGCCGTCCCGCCGTGAACGTGCGGTAGGCGTCGTACAGTTCGCGCAGGAACACCGTCAGGGACCAGCCGTCGGT
Organism: Streptomyces sp. NPDC054847; assembly: GCF_053610925.1. Lineage (NCBI taxonomy): Bacteria > Bacillati > Actinomycetota > Actinomycetes > Kitasatosporales > Streptomycetaceae > Streptomyces > Streptomyces sp. NPDC054847. The sequence continues at coordinate 4,710 of NZ_JBSGZJ010000327.1, forward strand.
GACCGAGTGGTGGAAGGTCAGGCACAGGATCTGGCCGTCGGCGCCGGTGTCGAGCAGACGGCAGCGCAGCAGGGACGGTCCGGCGAGGTCGAAGGGCTGCAGCTCCTCCTGCCGGATCCTGTCGTCCACCGCGTCCTGTCCGAGGCCGGACAGGTCCTCGTACGTGAACGGGACGGTGACGTCGGTGTGGACGTTCTGGACGAGCCGGCCCTCTCGGGAGCCAAGGCCGGTGCGCAGCGCCTCGTGCCGCCCGGCCATCCAGGCCAGGGCCCGGACGAACGCGTCGCGGTCCAGCGGACGGGCGGGCCGTATCCGCAGGGCCACGTTGTAGCGGGCGGTGCCCGGGCTCATCTGCTCCAGGAACCACAGGCGGCTCTGGCCCTCGGTCGCCGGGTGGACCTCCCGTTGTTCGGCGCGTTCCAGCGGCAGCGGTGCTGCGCCGGCGGTGTTGGGGTCGCCGGTGCCGGGTGCGGCGTCGAAGACGTGGGTGAGGAGGTGGTCGGCCAAGGCGCCGGGGGTGGGGTGGGCGAAGGCGAGGTCCGCGGGCAGGACAGCGCGTACCTGTGCCGACAGGCGGCGGCGCAGTTCGACGGCCATCAGCGAGTCGAGGCCCAGGTCCTTGAGCGGCTGGTCGTCGCCGATCTCCTGCGGGTCCGCGATACCGAGGACGACCGCGACGTCGCGGCGCACCATCTCGGTGACCGCGGCGCGACGCTCGGCCTGCGACAGGGCGGCGAACTGCTCACGCAGGCCGGAGTCGGTGCCGGGGGAACGGCGTGTGCCGCGCAGACGGGCGGGGACCAGGGCGCGGAAAACGGGCGGAAGTTGCTCGCCGTCGTCCAGGGCGCGGCGCAGCGATGCGGTTTCGAGCTTGATCGGGACGAGGTGGGCGTGCGGCTGGAGCAGGGCGGCGTCCAGCGCGGCCAGCGCCTGCTGCTGGGTCAGCGCGCCGAAGCCCTGGCGCCGCATCCGCGCCACGTCCGCCTGCCCGAGTTCCGCGGTCAGCCCGATACCGGCCTGCTGCCACAGACCCCAGGAGAGACTGGTCGCGGCAAGACCCTCACTACGGCGGAGGGTGGCAAGCGCGTCCAAGGCCGTGTTGGCGGCGGCGTAGTTGCTCTGGCCGGGGCCGCCGAGGACGCCGGAGGCGGAGGAGTAGAGGACGAAGGCGGCGAGATCGAGGCCGAGTTCGCGGGTGAGGTCGTGCAGGTGCAGCGCACCCTCGGTCTTGGGGGCCAGGACGGGGGCCAGACGGTCAAGGGTCTGGTCGGTGAGGAGTCCGTCGTCGAGGACGGCGGCAAGGTGGAACACACCGGTCCAGGGGTGGGCGGTGTCCACGCCGGTGAGCAGGGTGCGGACCTGGGCGCGGTCGGCCACGTCACAGGCGACGACCTCGACATGGTCGGCACCGGCGGCGGTCAACTCCCCCACCAGGTCGGACACACCGGGTGCGTCGGCGCCACGGCGTGAGGTCAGCACCAGACGGCGCACACCATGCTCGTGGACCAGGTGACGGGCCAACGCCTGACCCAACTCCCCCGTCCCGCCGGTGATCAGGACCGTCCCGGCAGGATCCAGAACACGGGTCTGCGCGTCGGCGTCCGCCGACGTCCGGACCAGGCGGGCCGCCAGCACCTTGCCCTCGCGGACGATCAGCTCGGGCTCGTCCGCGATCGGCAGGGCCGGTGTCAGGTCCTGGGTGTCGGTGTCGATCAGGCGGATCACCCGCTCCGGGTGCTCACTGCGTGCCGAACGCACCAGACCCCACAACGACGCCTGGCCCACGTCCGTGGCGTCCTCACCGACCGCGCCCCAGGTCACCAACACAATCTCGGTCACGGCCTCATCGGCCAACGCCTGCTGGAGTTCGGCCAGTCCACGCCCGGCGACCTCCGTCACCGAACCCGACCAGTTCCGTGCGTCGATCACCAGCCGGTCGGCGTCCTGTTCCTGAGAGCCGGCCGTGACCGGCTGGAAGTCCACCCGGTACAGGTGGTCCACGGACACCGACGCTGCGGCGCGGATCTGCTCCGCCGTGGCCTGCCGTACCTGGAGTCCCTCGATCCGGGCGACGGGGTCGCCGTTCTCGTCGGCCACCCAGATGCGGGCGGCGGTGCGTGTCTCGTCGAGCTCGGCCCGGACGTGGAGCAGGTTGCCCGCGCCGGTGAGGAGGTCGACCCCGGTCCATTGGAACGGCAGGGCGATGTCGTCTCCCGTGCCGTTGCCGTCCGGTACGGCGAACAGTGTGTGCAGGGCGGTGTCGAGGAGTGCGGGGTGGATGCCGTAGCCGTCGGTGGAGACGTCCTTGGGCAGGCGGACCAGGCCATAGGCGGTGTCGCCGTCGCGCCACAGTTCGCTCAGGCCCTGGAATGCGGGGCCGTACTCGATGCCGATGGTGTCCAGACGCTCGTAGAAGCCGTCCAGGTCCACCCGCTGCGCACCCGCCACCGGCCACTGCGCCAACGCCTCGAACCCGCCGGACGCGGCGGCCGGTGCCTCGCTCAGCACACCGGACGCATGCCGGACCCACTCACCGTCATCACCACGCCGGCTGTAGAGCGCCACCGGACGACGACCATCCGGTCCGGGCGCGCCCACCGTCACCTGAAGCCGCAGCTCACCCTCCTGCGGAACGACCAGCGCCTCCAGGAGCGTCAGCTCCTCCACCCGGCCCACACCCACGAAATAGCCGGCCGACAGGGCGAGTTCGAGCAGCGCGGTGCCGGGGACGATCACCGTGCCGAATACCGCATGATCGGCCAGCCAGCCGAACTCGCGCAGTGAGACACGGCCGCTGAACACATGACCTTCGCCGTCGGCGAGCGTGGTCACCGCACCCAGCCACGGATGCCCGGCCGACTCCAGCCCCACCGAGGTGACATCACCCGACGCCTTGGTGACGGTGTCCAGCCAGAAACGTTCGCGCTGGAAGGCATAGGTCGGCAGGTCCACCACCGGACCATGCGTCCCCAACAGGGGTTCCCAGGCCACCTCGACGCCCGCCACGTGCAGCAGCGTCACCATCCGCGCCATCTGCGCCAGATCCCCGCGCTCACGCTGGAGCGTGCCGACGACCACACCCCGCCCGGCACTGCCGTCCGTCAACGGCATGATCAGGACCGGGTGGGGGCTGACTTCGACGAACACGTCCAGCCCGTCGGCGAGCAGCGCCTGCTGCGCCGCATCCAGCCGCACCGGCTGACGGAGGTTGCGGCACCAGTACCCGGCGTCGAGCGCCGTGCCGTCCAGCAGACCGCCGGTGACCGTCGAGTAGAACGGCACCTGTCCCGCACGAGGCGTCAACGACGCCAACTCCGCCTCGAGGTCGGGCAGCAGGGCGTCCATGTGGTGACTGTGGGAGGC
>NZ_JBSGZJ010000328.1:0-8045 GCF_053610925.1 Streptomyces sp. NPDC054847
GCCGTCACGGCCGGGCCCTCACGAGGGACAGGGGAGCGTCAGACGATGTTCTCCGCGATCTCCGCCTGCTCGCGGGCGGTTCCGTACGCCGCCGGCGTGCCGTACGAGCGCCGGGCGACGAACCACCACACCGTGGCCAGGATCAGCACCGCCGCCAGCGCGATCGAGGCGTAGTTCATCGAGTCGACGGTCACCGGGTTCGACTGGGGCAGGCAGAACAGCACGGTCACGCACGCGACCCACACCACGGCGGTCCAGCCGATCGGCCTGCTCCAGCGGCCCAGCGACCACGGACCCGGCTGGAAGCGGTCGCCGGCACGCAGCCGCAGGTAGATCGGGATGGCGTACGCGGGCGTGATGCCGATGACGTTGATCGCGGTGACCGCTCCGTACGCGGTCGCCGAGTACAGCGACGGGACGGCCAGCAGGCAGGCGAAGGTCACCGACAGCCACACCGCCGGGACGGGCGTCTGCGTCCGGCTGCTCACCTTGCGCCACAGGGCGGAACCGGGCAGCGCGTTGTCCCGGCTGAAGGCGAACACCATCCGGCTGGCCGCGGCCACCTCCGCGTTGCCGCAGAAGAGCTGCGCGACGATCACCACGAGCAGCAGCGCCGTGGCGGCTCCGGTGCCGAGGGCGTCGATGAAGATCTGCGCCGGCGGTACGCCCGTCGCGGTGTCCTGGGTGCCCGCGTAGTCCTGGATGGCGAAGGTCAGGCCCGCCAGCAGCGCGAACCCGGCGATCCACGAGACCCAGATGGAGCGCACGATGCCCTTGGCCGCGGCCACGGACGCGTTGGAGGTCTCCTCCGAGAGGTGGGCCGAGGCGTCGTACCCGCTGAAGGTGTACTGCGCGAGCAGCAGGCCGATGGCGGCGACGTAGACCGGGTTGTCCCAGCCGGTGCCGTTGACGAACTCGCCGAAGACGAACTCCGGGGACTGGTGGTCGGACGGCACGATCGCGAGGGCGCCGACGATCAGGGCCACGCCGCCGAGGTGCCACCACACGCTGACCGAGTTGAGCAGGCTGACGAGCCGTACGCCGAAGAGGTTGAGGGTGGCGTGCAGCAGCAGGATGCAGATGAAGATGATCATCGTGGAGCCGGGTGTGGGCTCGATCCCCCACTGGAGGTTCAGGAACGCGCCGGTGAACAGGGCGCACCCGTAGTCGATGCCGGCGATGGCGCCCAGCAGACCGAGCAGGTTGAGCCAGCCCGTGTACCAGCCCCACTTACGGCCGCCGAGCCGGTCGGCCATGTAGTACAGCGCGCCCGACGTCGGATAGGCGCTGGTCACCTCGGCCAGGGCCATGCCGACGCAGAGGACGAAGAGACCGACGCCCAGCCAGCCCCACAGCATCACCGCGGGGCCGCCGGTGCCCAGCCCGAATCCGTACAGCGTCATACAGCCGGACAGGATCGAGATCACGGAGAAGCTGATCGCGAAGTTGCCGAAGCCGCCCATCCGGCGGGCCAGGACGGGCTGATAGCCGAGCTCCCTCAGCCGTTCCTCCTCGTCCTTGGGAGGGGTCCGGCCGGAATCCGACCACTTCGGCGGGGATATGGACATCGAGGTACCTCCGGGGAAAGGCGATGTACTTGAGCGGACAGGGCAAAGGGGTGGTGCGGCGGGCAGGGCACAGCGCGACGGGGGAGTACGCGCCAGGAGGAGTCCGGGGTGGGGACGTGGCCCGGTCGGGCGGCGGCGGCTCAGCCGTAGGGGCCCGCGGCCGGGCCGGGGCCGGGCCCGGCGTCACGCGCCGCCGCGAGGCAGCGCGCCCGTGCGCGAAGGAACACCTCCTCCGCGAGCGTCGCGTCAGCGGGATCGGGCGTCCGGTACGCCCACGGCAGCGTCGCGTAGAACGGGCCCAGCGCCTCGAACACCCGGGCGGCGTCGGCGAACTGGAGCGCCCCCCACAGCGCGTGGGCCAGGTGGCTGAGATCGAGCAGCGTGCGCGTCGCCGTGGGCGCGACATCGAACCAGTCGTGCAGGGCCAGCCGGCCGTCACGTGCCGCGTCGTCCGTGACCCAGTGCAGGTCCAGCGCCTTCTCCTGGCCGTTCTCCCGGCGGTAGCGCTCCACCCGCACATAGAGCGGCAGCACCTTGAGCGGCGAGCCCAGGGGCGCTGACGAGGACGCCCACTGGACGAAGTTGACCGCCTCGGAGAGATGGGTGCCGGAGCGCCGCGCGTACACGAACTGCAGCATCCGGTGGTACGCCTCGCGGTTGTGCGGATCTCGCTTGTCCGCCTGCGCCAGCAGGCCCCACGGGCCGGGGAAGAGCATCGGCCCGGGCGGTGCCATCCGGTGCTCGTCGAGCCGCTGCCCCTCGTCGAGCCGGGCGAGCGCCAGCAGGCACACCCACGGCACGGGGTCCTCGGGCGACCGGTGCGCCGCCGCCCGGCATGCTTCCCAGGCCTCGTGCCACAGGTCCTGGGTGTGCCGGTGCGCCTCGCGGTGTGCCCGTAACGCGCGTTCGACCGCGACCCTGCAGTGCATCACCGCGGCGGCGGCGCTGTCGGGTTCCTCCGCACGCCACGTCTGCACCGTGTCGGAGCCGGCGGCCACCGCCGCGAGCACCTGGGTGCGCTGGGTCCACAGGGCCCAGTCGGCCGTCGCCTCGAGAAGGTTCCGCATCGACAGCCAGCGGCCCGTGCGTAAGTCCTGGAGGGCGCTGCGCAGTTCCGTGTCCTGGCCGGCCGGATGGTAGACCGGGCGGAAGGAGTCCGGGGCCATCAGCACGCCACCCTTCCGGGACATGCCCGGGAGAGGTCGCCTAACACGGCTGCGGGGCCGTCGGGCCCGTCATCGCGCCGGCCGGTCCGCCGACCGTCGCGCGGTCCGCTCCGTGTTCCGTCGCAGGGGGGAGCCAGGGGGGAGCACTGGTCGTCATCGGGCCTCTTGGGGCAGTGGGGGCTGAGGCGAGCGTCGACGGCGGTTGGTCGGCCGGGCATCGACGGGGTCGGGCACGTACGGGGAACCGCGCCGTCCCCCGCATCGCTTCCGCGTGCGGGCCGATCTTACTCAAGCCGCGCCGCGCGGCAACCGGTTGACCAAGTCGCCGCCCGGCGGCGCCAGTTCCGCTCTTGACGGCGGCCGCGGCCTGCCCCACGCTTTCGTCTGCGATCAAGGTTTCTTCTACCGGAGAGCGGGGTGGCCGATGACGGGCCCGGTGCTTGCCGTCGACCAGGGCACCTCCGGCACCAAGGCGCTCGTCGTCTGTCCCGAACGCGGCGTGATCGGCACAGGTTTCGTGCCCGTGTCCCCTCGCTACGGCCCCGGCGGACGTGTCGAGGTGGACCCCGCCGAGCTGCTCGACTCCGTCCTCGGCGCAGGGCGCAGGGCTCTCGCCCACGCCGGCGAGCCCGTCGAGGCCGTCGGACTGGCCAATCAGGGCGAGACCGTCCTCGCCTGGGACCCCGCGACCGGCGAGCCGCTCACCACGGCCATCGTCTGGCAGGACCGGCGCTCCGAACCGCTCTGCGCCGAACTCGTCCCGCACGCCGAGGAGTTGACGCAGCTCACCGGGTTACCGCTGGACCCGTACTTCGCCGCGCCCAAGATGGCGTGGATCCGCCGCGAGCTCACCCGCGACGGCGTCGTCACCACCAGCGACTCCTGGCTCGTGCACCGGCTCACCGGCGCGTTCGTCACCGACGCGGCCACCGCGGGCCGCACCCAGCTCCTCGACCTCGACCAGGTCGCCTGGTCACAGCGGGCACTCGACCTGTTCGGCCTGTCCGGCGAACGGCTGCCCGACGTCGTGGACGCCGCCGGCCCCGTGGGCGTCACCACCGCCTTCGGCCCCGGGACACCGCTCACCGGACTGCTCGTCGACCAGCAGGCGGCCCTCCTCGCCCAGCGCGTCACCGAACCGGGAATCGCCAAGTGCACCTACGGCACAGGGGCATTCCTGCTCGCCCACACCGGCCGGCGGCCGCACCGCTCCACCACCGGGCTGGTCGGCTGCGTCGCCTGGCGGCTCGGCGGAAAGGCGAGCTACTGCCTGGACGGCCAGGTCTATACCGCGGCCTCCGCCGTCCGATGGCTCACCGACCTCGGGGTCGTCTCCGGCGCCGCGGACCTGGACACCGTCGGCTCGACCGTCCCCGACAGCGGCGGCGTCACCTTCGTGCCGGCGCTCGCCGGCCTCGCCGCGCCCTGGTGGCGCGGCGACGTCAGAGGCTCGGTCACCGGACTCGGACTCGACACCGGGCCCGGCCACCTCGTGCGCGCACTGTGCGAGGGCATCGCCGCACAGGTCGTCTCCCTCACCGACGCCGTCGCCACCGACCTCGGCTCCCCGCTCACCGCGTTGCGCGTAGACGGCGGCCTCACCCGGTCCGCGCTCCTCATGCAGGCCCAGGCCGACCTGCTCCAGATGCCCGTGGAGGTCTCCGCACTGCCCGACGCGACCGCACTGGGAGCCGCCGCGGTCGCCCGGCTCGGCATCGACCCGGGCCTGGCGCCGGAGCAGGTGGTCCCCGACCAGAAGCCGTCCGCCGTCTACGAGCCCCGCATCAGCGCCGACCGGGCTGCCGAACGGCTCGGCGTCTTCCGCGCCGAGGTCGAGGCCCTCCTCGAGCGATCCCCGTCCGCCGCCGGGAATCACGGCACGCGATGACCGTCACCACCAGCGGCGAACCGCCCGACCGGCTGTACGACGTGATCGTCGTCGGCGCCGGAGTCGTCGGCACCGCCGTCGCCCGCGAACTCGCCCGCCACCGGCTGCGCGTCGCGCTCGTCGACGCGGGCGACGACGTCGGCAACGGCACCTCCAAGGCCAACACGGCCATCCTGCACACCGGTTTCGACGCGGTGCCCGGCACCCTGGAGTCCCGGCTGGTACGCGAAGGCCGGCACCGCCTCGCCGCCTACGCCGAACAGAGCGGCATCCCCGTCGAACCCGTCGGCGCGCTCCTCGTCGCCTGGGACCGGGAACAGCTCGCCACCCTGCCCGCGCTCGCCGCCAAGGCCGCGCGCAACGGCTACCACGCCACCCGCCTGCTCGACGCCGCCGAACTCGCCGGCAGGGAACCGCACCTGGGCCCCGGCGCGCTCGGCGCCCTCGAGGTCCCCGACGAGTGGATCATCTGCCCCTGGACGACGACGCTCGCCTACGCCACCCAGGCCGTCCGCGCCGGCGTCGATCTGCACCTGAACTGCCAAGTACAGTCCGTCACCACCGGGACCCATCACGAACTGGCCACTTCACGGGGCCTGTTGCGCACCCGCTACCTCGTCAACGCGGCCGGACTGCACGCCGACGAACTCGACCGCCGGCTCGGCCGCCAGGACTTCACCGTCACCCCCCGGCGCGGCCAGCTCATCGTCTACGACAAGCTCGCCCGCCCCCTCGTCGGGCACATCCTGCTTCCCGTGCCCACGGCGCTCGGCAAGGGCGTCCTCGTCGCACCGACCGTGTACGGGAACGTGATCCTCGGCCCGACCGCGGAGGATCTCGACGACAAGCGGGCCACCGGGTCGAGCGCCGAGGGCCTCGAGACCCTGCGGGCCAAGGGCCGACGCATCCTGCCCGCACTGATCGACGAGGAGGTCACCGCCGTCTACGCCGGACTCCGCGCCGCCACCGGGCAGGACGACTACCGCATCCGGGCGCACCCCCGCCTGAGGTACGTCACCGTCGGCGGCATCCGCTCCACAGGACTGACCGCCTCCATGGCGATCGCCGACTACGTCACCGGCCTCCTCGGCGACGCGGGACTCCACCTCGGACCCGCCCGCGACCTCGAACCGGTACGGATGCCGAACATCGGCGAGGCACGGCCACGCCCGTACCAGCGGGCCGACCTGATCGCCGCTGACCCGGCGTACGGCACGATCGTCTGCCACTGTGAACGCGTCACCCGCGGCGAGATCCGCGACGCGCTCACCAGCACCGTCCCGCCCGGATCGCTCGACGGACTGCGGCGCCGCACCCGGGCCCGCGGCGGCCGCTGTCAGGGCTTCTACTGCGGACCCGCCGTGCGCGCGCTGTTCGAGGACGGCCGCCGATGAGCCGCACCGAGCGGGCCGTGGACGTCCTCGTCGTCGGGGCGGGACCCGCGGGCCTCGCCGCCGCGGCCCACCTGGCCGCGGCAGGCGCCGGCCGGGTCGAGGTGCTCGAACGCGAACAGGAACCCGGCGGCATCCCACGCCACAGCCACCACCGGGGCTTCGGACCACGCCACCGCCCGACCACCGGCCCCCGCTACGCCGAGCGCCTCGCCGACGCGGCCCTCGCCGCCGGAGCCGTGGTGCGCACGGGCGTCACCGCGACCGGGTGGGCGGATCCCCGCACCCTCGACACGACAGGCCCGCACGGCCTCGAACGCCTCACCGCACCCGCGGTCGTCCTGGCGACCGGCGCCCGCGAACGGCCGCGCAGCGCCCGGCTGGTCCCCGGCACCCGGCCGGCCGGCGTCCTCACCACCGGCGAACTCCAGCAGGCCGTCCACGTCCACGGCCAACCGGTCGGCAGCCACGCCGTCGTCGTGGCCCCGGCGGGCGCCGACGCCGTCGCCCGTGCCGCCGTCGACACGCTGCGGACGGCCGGGGCCCACGTCGTCGCCCTGGTCACCGCAGGCATCCGCGGCCCCCTCCGGTCACCGCGCCACCGGTTCCCGCTGCTCACCGGGTCGACCGTCGTGGAGCTCACCGGCCACGGCAGGCTGACGGGCGTCCGAGTCCGGGGCGACGACGGCCGCACCGCACTCCTCGACTGCGACACCGTCGTGTTCACCGGCGACTGGATCCCCGAGCACGAACTCGCCCGTCGCGGCGGCATCGCCCTCGACCCCGGCACCCGTGGACCGGCCGTCGACACCGCGTTCCGCACCGCCGTGCCCGGCGTGTTCGCCGTCGGCAACCTGCTGCACGGCGGCGAGCCGGCGGTGAGCGCCGCCGCCGAGGGCCGCGGCGTCGCCGGCCCGGTCCTCGCGCACCTGGCCGGCACGGACCCCTGGCCGGGCGGGGGAGTGCCGCTACGGGCCGAACCGCCGCTGCTGTGGGTCGCACCGAACCGTGTGCGCCCCGACGGACCGCCACCCCTCGGAGAGCGCTTCACCCTGCGCACCGCGGAACGCCTCCCCGCGGCCGTCCTCGTCGTCCACCAGGACGGCCGGGTACTGGACCGCCGGCGCCTGCCGCACACCGCCCTGCCCGGCAGGCCCCTCCACCTGTGCGCCCGCTGGACGGCCGCGGCCGACCCCGACGGCGGCCCGGTCGTCATCAGCGTCATGTCCGATTCCCGCCGGTCCGGCGCCTGGGCGCCACCCATACTGGCCGTATGACCACCGAGGCACGCACGGTAGAGGACAGCCGCTACCAGGCGGTGAGCAGCCGCGACGCACGCTTCGACGGAGTGTTCTTCTTCGCCGTCTCCACGACCGGCATCTACTGCCGGCCCAGCTGCCCCGCCGTCACACCCAAGCGCGAGAACGTGTCGTTCCACCCCACCGCCGCGGCCGCCCAGAGCGCCGGCTTCCGCGCCTGCCGCCGCTGCCGGCCCGACGCGGTCCCCGGCTCCGCCGAATGGAACGTCCGCGCGGACGTCGTCGGCCGGGCCGTGCGGCTGATCGGCGACGGCATCGTCGACCGGGAAGGCGTCGCGGGCCTCGCCGACCGGCTCGGCTACAGCGCCCGCCAGGTACAGCGCCAGCTCAACGCCGAACTCGGCGCGGGCCCCATCGCGCTGGCCCGCGCCCAGCGCGGCCACACCGCACGCGTACTCCTCCAGACGACGACCCTGCGGGCCACCGAGATCGCCTTCGCGGCCGGTTTCGCGAGCGTGCGCCAGTTCAACGACACCATCCGGGAGATCTACGCCGCCACCCCCACCGAACTGCGCGCCCTCAGGCCCGGCCGCCCCACCGCCGACAAGGGTGCCGCCGGGATCCCCCTGCGGCTCGCGCACCGCGGCCCGTACGCTGCGGACCGGATGTTCGACCACCTCGCCGCCCATGCCGTCACCGGTGTGGAGGAGGTCACCGGCGCGCCCGGCGGCCGCACCTACCGCCGCACCCTGCGGCTGCCCGGCGGCGCCGGG
>NZ_JBSGZJ010000329.1:0-8026 GCF_053610925.1 Streptomyces sp. NPDC054847
GTCCGCCGATGCGGACCGGGCCCTTCGGGGCTTGCGGTGCGGGTCAGACCTTCAGCTGCCTGACCGCGGTCGGGGCGTGGCCCGGCTCGGTGGCGATCTCCTCGAACTCGGTGACGTCACTGATGTCCGCGGTCTTGCTCATCGCGATGTTGGTGACGCGCTCCAGGATCGCCTCGACCACGACCGGGACCCGGTACTCGGCGGCGATCTTCTTCGCCTCCTCGAAGGCCGGCAGCAGCTGGTCCGGCTCGGTGACGCGGATCGCCTTGCAGCCGAGGCCTTCGACGACCTTGACGTGGTCGACGCCGTAGACCCCGATCTCCGGGGAGTTGATGTTCTCGAACTCCAGGTTGACCTGGAAGTTGATGTCCAGGCCGGCCTGCGCCTGACGGATCAGGCCCAGGTAGGAGTTGTTCACCAGGACATGGACGTACGGGATGCGGTGCTGCGCGCCGACGGCCAGTTCCTCCAGCATGAACTGGAAGTCGTAGTCACCGGACAGGGCGACGACGGAGGCCTCCGGGTCGGCCTTGGCCACACCGAGCGCGGCGGGGATCGTCCAGCCGAGCGGGCCGGCCTGGCCGCAGTTGATCCAGTGGCGCGGCCGGTAGACGTGCAGCATCTGGGCGCCCGCGATCTGCGAGAGACCGATGGTGGTGACGTACCGGGTCTCGGGCCCGAACGCGCGGTTCATCTCCTCGTACACGCGCTGCGGCTTGAGCGGCACGTTGTCGAAGTGCGTACGCCGCTGGAGCGTCGCCTTGCGCTCGTTGGTGGCGTCGACCCACTCGCTGCGGTCGGGCAGCCGGCCGGCGGCCTTCAGTTCCTTCGCGACCTCGACGAAGAGCTCCAGGGCGGCCTTCGCGTCGGAGGCGATGCCGTAGTCGGGGGCGAAGATCTTGCCGATCTGGGTGGGCTCGATGTCGACGTGGACGAACTTGCGGCCCTTGGTGTAGACGTCGAGCTTGTAACCGGTGTGGCGGTTGGCCCAGCGGTTTCCGATGCCGAGGACGAAGTCCGACTCGAGGAAGTTCGCGTTGCCGTAGCGGTGCGCGGTCTGCACACCGACCATGCCGGCGTTCAGCTCGTGGTCGTCGGGGATGATGCCCCAGCCCATGAGGGTCGGGACAACGGGGGTTCCGGTGAGCTCGGCGAACTCGACGAGCAGGTCGGAGGCGTCGGCGTTGATGATGCCGCCGCCGGCGACGATCAGCGGGCGCTCGGACTCCAGCAGGAAGCCGATCGCCTTCTCGATCTGGGGGCGGGTCGCGGCCGGCTTGTAGACCGGCAGCGGCTCGTACGTCTCCGGGTCGAATTCGATCTCGGTCTGCTGGACGTCGATGGGCAGGTCGATCAGGACCGGGCCCGGACGGCCGGAGCGCATCAGGTGGAAGGCCTGCTGGAAGACGCCGGGAACCTGCGCCGCCTCGAGGACCGTGGTCGCGGCCTTGGTGACCGGCGCGGCGATCGAAGCGATGTCGACGGCCTGGAAGTCCTCCGTGTGCAGCTTCGCGACCGGCGCCTGGCCGGTGATGCACAGGATCGGGATCGAGTCGGCGATCGCCGAGTAGAGGCCAGTGATCATGTCCGTGCCCGCGGGGCCGGAGGTGCCGATGCAGACGCCGATGTTGCCCGGAGCGGTCCGGGTGTAGCCCTCGGCCATGTGGGACGCGCCCTCGACGTGGCGGGCGAGCGTGTGGTCGATGCCGCCGCCGGCCTGGAGGGCCTTGTAGAAGGGGTTGATCGCTGCGCCCGGCACACCGAACGCGTGGGTGACGCCTTCACGCTTGAGGATCTCAACTGCCGCACGGGCGGCGGTCATTCGAGGCATGGGGTGCTCCTGCTTCGGCCTGTCGGATCTGGTCGGAACGGTCGGAACAGGCTCTGTCGCGCCACCTGAGAGCTGCTATTCCGTATTGTGGAAGTCCAGTTTTGCTATACGGAAGCAATGTAGGGCGCGCTCCGGGCCACGTCAAGGGACGCCCACCACGGCGGCCGACGGCCCGCGGAGTCGGCGAAGTGCCTCGCCAACGGGGCGCGGTTGATGGACGATGGGGGCAACCGAGGAGAGGGAGAGAGGCCGCGATGACCGAGAGCGTGCCGGTGCGCTGCCCGGTCTGCCGCCGCGACCACCTCTTCGCGGCACCCGTCTACCCGTGCCCGTGCGGCGCCCCGCTCGCGGCGCCCCTGCTGCGTGCCGCCCGGCCGGAGCCGATAACGCACCGCACCTGGACGGACGACTGGGTAACGGTCCGCTGCCCCGAGTGCGACCGCCAGGACCAGTGGCCCCAGCCCGAGCTGGGTTGCCCCTGCGGCACGGTCCTGCGGGTCCCGGTCCGGCCCGTCGGAACCCGGCCGGTGCCGGCCCCCGCCGAGGGGCCGAGCCGTCTCCGGCGCCCCTGGCACATACCGCTGCCGCGCACGGCCGTCGCCTCCCGGCCCTCCTTCCGGCCGGTGACGATCCGCACCGCGCGCGACGCGGTCACCGCCGCGGCCCTCTACCTCAAGTGGCTGGGCTTCCGCGATGTGATCCAGTCCGAGGTCCGCCCTGTGTCCGGCATCGACCTCAGAGGCCCCGGCATCGTCGCCCAGGTCGACCCCACGACCAGGCCGGCGACCCTGCGCGCCGTCGAATGCCTGTGGCTGAACGGCCTCAGCTCGTCCTCCGCGAGCGTCTTCTTCTCCCTCGCGGGCTACGCGTACGACGCCCGCGCCCGCGCCGACCAGCTCGGCGTCCCCCTGTTCGTCATGGACCTCACCGGCTGCCCCCAGCCGGTCAACGCCCCTGCGGACGAGCTGATCTCCACGGGCGTGTGACGCCCTCGCCGGCGCTTCTCCCCCGGCCCTCCGCTCCCCCTCGCCTCCCCCGTTCCGGTCAGCGACCGGAGCGCCTCACTACCGGGACGGCGTGACGACGTTGACGTTGAACGTGTGGCCGCCCACGCCGGCGGCGATCCCCATGAAGAGCAGCGCGAAGTGCTCCTGCCCCCGTGCGGTGGTGATGCCGCCGATGTCCATCAGCGAGGAGGGCGGCCATCCGAGGTCGCCGAGGAGCCGGCCGGTGAGCTCCTTGGCGGCGGTGCTCTCACCGGACAGGAAGACCGTGCTCGGACCGTCCAGGCGGTCGGGGTGCGCCATCACGGTGGAGTCCATGGTGCACAGCGTCTTGACCACCGCCGTCCCCGGGAAGGCGGCCTGGATCTGCTCGCCGAGACTGCTGTTGGGGTGGGAGAGTTCCGTGTAGTCGTCGGACAGTCCGACGCCGACGTCGATCAGCGTCCTGCCGGTCAGGGCCGGCTCCCCGATCGCGGCGAGCAGTTCCAGGGACACGGTCCCCGGCGTCGCGTTGACCACGACCTCCGCGTCGGCGACCGCCTCGTCGAGACCCACGACGGTGAATCCCGGTTCGTTCCTGTCCTGTGGCCGGCGCGACCCGAGAACCACCTCGTGTCCCGCGCCGGACCAGCCGGCCGCCAGTGCTCGGGCAACGTTTCCTGTGCCAAGAATTCCGATTCGCATGGTGCGACGCTAACGGCGCCGCCGACCCGGCCGGATCGGGCTCAAGGCCCGGGCGTCGTGGGCCTCATGACGTAGGTCCGCCGCCCCGCCCGCCCGGGCCGTGCGCGCGCCGGACCCGGCCGGGTCCGGTGCGCGACGCTGTCTCAGCCGTCCCCGAAGCGGCGCCGCAGTTCCACCTTGCGGACCTTGCCGCTCACCGTCATGGGGAAGTCCGTGAGGACCTCCAGGCGGCGCGGGATCTTGTAGTGGGCCAGCTGCTCGCGGCAGAACTCGGCGATCTCCTCCAGCGTCGGGGCGTCCGCCGGGTCGCGCGGGATCACGCAGGCGAGGATCTCCTCGCCGTAGCGCTCGTCCGGCACGCCGACCACCTGCACGTCGGCGATCTTCGGGTGCGCGTAGAGGAACTCCTCGATCTCCCGGGGGTACACGTTCTCGCCGCCCCTGATGATCATGTCCTTGATGCGGCCGACGATCTGGACGTAGCCGTCCTCGCGCATGACGGCGAGGTCGCCGGTGTGCATCCAGCGGCCCGCGTCGACCGACTCCGCGGTCTTCTCCGGCTCGTCCCAGTAGCCGAGCATCACGCTGTAGCCACGGGTGCACAGCTCGCCCGCCTCACCGCGCGGCAGGGTCACGCCGCTGACCGGGTCGACGACCTTGACCTCGATGTGCGGCATGACGCGGCCTACGGTGCCCGTGCGGCGCTCCAGGTCGTCGTCGCGCCGGGTCTGCGTGGAGACGGGGGACGTCTCCGTCATGCCGTAACAGATCGACACCTCCGCCATGTTCATCTCGGCGACGACCCGCTTCATCACCTCCACCGGGCACGGCGAGCCCGCCATGATGCCGGTGCGCAGGGTGGAGAGGTCGTAGGAGGCGAAGCCGGGCAGGTTCAGCTCGGCGATGAACATCGTCGGCACCCCGTACAGCGAGGTGCAGCGCTCCTGCTGCACGGCGCTCAGGGTGGCCGCCGGGTCGAAGGAGGGCGCCGGGATCACCATGCACGCGCCGTGGGAGGTGGCGGCGAGATTGCCCATGACCATGCCGAAGCAGTGGTAGAAGGGCACGGGGATGCAGACCCGGTCCTGCTCGGTGTAGGCGATCATCTCGCCGACGAAGTAACCGTTGTTGAGGATGTTGTGGTGCGAGAGGGTGGCGCCCTTGGGGAAACCGGTCGTGCCCGACGTGTACTGGATGTTGACCGGGTCGTCGCACGACAACTGCGCCTCGCGGGACCGCAGTTGCTCGTCGGTGACTCCTGCGGCCGCCTCCTGCAGCACGTCCCAGGAGCGGTCGCCGATGTAGTGGACGGCGCGCAGCCCGGGGCACTTGGTGCGCACCGCGTCGACCATGGCGCGGTAGTCGCTGGTCTTGTGCGTCTGCGAGGCGACCAGCAGCGCGACCCCGGCCTGGTTCAGTACGAACTCGAGCTCATGCGCCCGGTACGCCGGATTGATGTTCACCATGATGGCGCCGATCCGGGCGGTGGCGTACTGGATCAGCACCCACTCCGCGCAGTTCACCGCCCAGATCCCGACCCGGTCGCCCTTGCCGATGCCCGAGCCGAGGAGTCCGCGTGCCAGCAGGTCGACGGCGGCGTCGAGTTCGGCGTAGGTCCAGCGGGTGCCGGCCGCCACGTCGACCAGCGCCTCCCGGTCGGGGTGCGCGGCGGCGGTACGCGCCAGGTTTCCGCCGATCGTCTCGCCGAGCAGCGGGGTACTGCTGACGCCGTGTGCGTACGAGAGTGTCATCGCAGGTCGCCTTCCGTGTACTCGGCGGCGGAGCCCTGCGCCGTGCGCTCCCTCAGCTCGATCCGGCGGATCTTCCCGGACACGGTCTTCGGCAGCTCGGCGAACTCCAGCCGGCGGATGCGCTTGTACGGGGCGAGCACCGCGCGCGAGTGCTCGAAGATCAGCTTGGCCGTGTCGGGCCCGGGCTCCCAGCCTTCCGCGAGGACGACGTACGCCTTGGGGACGGCGAGGCGGACCGGGTCGGGGGCGGGCACCACCGCGGCCTCCGCCACCGCCTCGTGCTCCAGCAGCGCGCTCTCCAGCTCGAACGGGCTGATCTTGTAGTCGGAGGCCTTGAAGACGTCGTCCGACCGGCCCACATAGGTGATGTAGCCGTCGGCGTCGCGGGAGCCGATGTCGCCCGTGCGGTAGTGGCCGCCGGCCATCGCCTCCGCGGTGCGTTCCTCGTCGCCGTGGTACCCGGTCATCAGGCCCACCGGCCGGCCGGACAGGTCCAGGGCGATCTCGCCCTCCGTCGCGCCCGGTTCACCGGTGACCGGGTCGAGGAGGTCGACCTTGTAACCGGGGCTGGGCCGGCCCATCGAGCCTGTCTTGAGGACCTGGCCGGGGCTGTTGGAGACCTGCACGGCGGTCTCGGTCTGCCCGAATCCGTCGCGGATGGTCACGCCCCAGGCGCGCCGCACCGTCTCGATGACCTCGGGGTTGAGCGGCTCACCGGCCGCGACGACCTCCCGCGGTGGCTTCCGCAGCCGGCTCAGGTCCGCCTGGATGAGCATGCGCCAGACCGTCGGCGGGGCGCAGAAGCTGGTGATCCCCTCGCGGTCCATCTCGGCCATCAGCCGGCCCGGGTCGAAGCGCGTGTAGTTGTGGATGAAGACCGTCGCCTCCGCGTTCCAGGGCGCGAACAGGTTGGACCAGGCGTGCTTGGCCCATCCGGGCGAGGAGATGTTCAGGTGCACGTCGCCGGGCTTCAGACCGATCCAGTACATGGTCGCGAGATGACCGACCGGGTACGACACATGGGTGTGCTCGACGAGCTTCGGGCGCGCGGTGGTGCCGGAGGTGAAGTACAGCATCAGCGTCTCGTCCGCGCGGGTGTGCCCGTCGGGCTCGAAGTCCCGCGGGCTCTCGTAGGCGCCGCTGTAGGGCAGCCAGCCGGGGCGCTCGCCGCCGACGACGATCCGGCTGTAGTCGCCGGGGACCTCGTCGAACTTGGCGGTGTCCTCCGGCCGCACCACGACATGCCGCACCCGGCCGCGCTCGATCCGGTCACGCAGGTCCGCCGGGCCGAGCAACGGCGTCGCCGGGATCATCACGGCGCGCAGCTTCATCGCGGCGAGCGCGGTCTCCCACAGCTCGACCTGGTTGCCGAGCATGACGAGGATCCGGTCACCGGCCCCGACGCCCTGGGCGCGCATCCAGTTCGCCGCCCGGTCGGACCGGTCGGACATCTCGGCGAACGAGAACCGGCTGCTCGTCCCGTCCTCCTCGACGATCCGCAGGGCGGGCGCGTCGTTGCCCTCCGCGATGACGTCGAACCAGTCCAGCGCCCAGTTGAAGTGCTCGAGGCGGGGCCACTCGAAGCCGTCGTACGCGCGTACGTAGTCCTCCCGGTGCTCCAGCAGGAAGTCCCGTGCGGCCCGGAACCTCTCCGTCGCGCTGCCAGACGTCATGTGTCCTCCTCGTTGCGGGACCGGCCGTCCACATCGTGTAATCGGTGACCCAGGTCTCACTACCCCCGTACGGGGGTGACGTCCCCGCCCGGGGGCCCGGAGGGAGGAAGCACGCGTGACAGGAACCGGCGAAGCGGCCGAGATGCGGGCGGCGCTGCTCCGGCTGCGGCGGACGACAGGGCTCCCCGTCGCCTTCGGCGGGCTCCTCACCGACGGGCGGCAGCGGCAGCTGCGCATCGGGGAGCTGAACGGCGCGGCGACCGGGGCGCTGCGCGGGCTCGCCATCTGCGCGGGCAACGGCCTGGGCGGCAAGTCGATGGCCCTGTCCAGGCCCTGCGCGGTGACCGACTACCCCGCCGCTCGGCACATCAGCCACGAGTACGACGCGGCGGTGGCCTCCGAGGGGCTGCGGTCGGTGGTCGCGGTACCGGTCGTGGTGCACCGCCGGGTGCGGGGCCTTCTGTACGGGGCGCTGCGCCGGCCGCTCGTGCTCGGCGACCGCGTCCTCGACGCGGCGGTGGCCGCGGCACGGGACGTCGAGCAGGCGCTGGTCGTCCACGACGAGATGCAGCGGCTGCTCGCGCTGGCCCGCCCGCCGGCCACGGACGACGCCGTGGGTCCGCGCGACTGGGAGACCGTACGCGAGGTCCACGGCGAACTCCGCGCCCTTGCCCCCCGGATCACGGACCGGGCCCTCCGCGAGGAACTGCTCGCCGTCTGCGCGCGACTGGCCCCGGGCCCGCGTGCGCCGGCCGCCGCGACCGGCGAGGTGTCGCTGACGCCACGCGAACTGGACGTGCTCGGCTGCGTCGCCTCCGGCGCGACGAACGCGGCGGCGGCGGGGCGGTTGGGGCTGCGGCCGGAGACGGTGAAGGCGTATCTGCGGTCGGCGATGCGGAAGCTGGGGGCGCGGACGCGGCTGGAGGCGGTGGTGGCGGCCCGCCGGGCCGGCCTCCTCCCATGACGTGCGCCACCCGCTGCGCGGGGCCGTTCCCCTACCGTCCCTTCCCGCTGTACCGATGTGCGGCCGCGTGGCGGGGCAGGCCCCGGACCCCGCACCGCCCCGCGGGCGGCGTACCGCGC
>NZ_JBSGZJ010000330.1:0-8013 GCF_053610925.1 Streptomyces sp. NPDC054847
GGACCGCCCCTCGCCGGCGGGCTCAGACCTGGACGCGGCGCTCCACCACGTCGGCGATCTTCGCCAGGGCGTCCTCGCGCGGGATGCCGTTCTCCTGCGAGCCGTCGCGGTAGCGGAAGGAGACCGTGCCGGCGTTCATGTCGTCGTCACCGACGATGATCATGAACGGGACCTTCAGCTTCTGCTGGTTCCGGATCTTCTTCTGCATCCGGTCCGAGGAGGCGTCCACCTCGACCCGCAGACCCTTCTTCTTGGCGTCCGCCGCGAAGTCCTGCAGGTACTCGACGTGCGCGTCACCGATCGGGATGCCGACCGCCTGCACCGGGGCCAGCCACGGCGGCATCGCTCCCGCGTAGTGCTCCAGCAGCACGGCGAAGAACCGCTCGATCGAACCGAACAGCGCGCGGTGGATCATCACCGGACGCTGCTTGGTGCCGTCCGGGCCGGTGTACTCCAGGTCGAAGCGCTCCGGCAGGTTGAAGTCGAGCTGCACCGTCGACATCTGCCAGGTCCGGCCGATGGCGTCCTTCGCCTGGACGGAGATCTTCGGACCGTAGAACGCGGCGCCGCCCGGGTCCGGGACCAGCGGGAGGCCCTGCTTCTCGGCGACCTGCCGCAGCGTCTCCGTGGCCTCCTCCCAGATCTCGTCCGAGCCGACGAACTTCTCCGGGTCCTTGGTGGACAGCTCCAGGTAGAAGTCGGTCAGACCGTAGTCGCGCAGCAGGTTCAGCACGAAGGTGAGCGTCGAGTCGAGCTCGTCCGCCATCTGCTCCTTGGTGCAGTAGATGTGCGCGTCGTCCTGGGTGAAACCGCGGGCGCGGGTCAGGCCGTGCACGACACCCGACTTCTCGTAGCGGTAGACCGTTCCGAATTCGAAGAGCCGCAAGGGCAGCTCACGGTAGGAACGACCCCGCGCGTCGAAGATCAGGTTGTGCATCGGGCAGTTCATGGGCTTGAGGTAGTAGTCCACGCCCTCGTCGAGCTGCATGGGCGGGTACATGCCGTCGGCGTACCAGTCCAGGTGGCCCGAGGTCTCGAAGAGCTTCCCCTTCGTGGCGTGGGGGGTGTAGACGAACTCGTAGCCCTCCTCCTCGTGCCGCTTGCGGCTGTAGTCCTCCATGACCCGGCGGATGATGCCGCCCTTGGGGTGGAAGACCGCGAGGCCGGAACCGATCTGCTCCGGGATCGAGAAGAGGTCCAGCTCGCTGCCCAGCTTGCGGTGGTCGCGCTTCTCCGCCTCCGCGAGGAACTCGAGGTGCGCCTTGAGCTCTTCCTTCGACGGCCAGGCGGTGCCGTAGATGCGCTGGAGCATCGGGTTCTTCTCGCTGCCGCGCCAGTACGCGGCGGCGTTGCGCATCAGCTTGAACGCCGGGATGTTCCGGGTCGTGGGCAGGTGCGGACCGCGACAGAGGTCCTTCCAGCACAGCTCGCCGGTCTTGGCGTCCAGGTTGTCGTAGATGGTCAGCTCGCCCGCGCCGACCTCCACGTCCGCGCCGTCGTCCGAGGACGCCGAGCCCTTGAGGCCGATGAGCTCCAGTTTGTACGGCTCGTCGGCGAGCTCCTCACGCGCGGCCTCGTCGGTGACGACGCGGCGCGAGAAGCGCTGGCCGCGCTTCTGGATCTCCTGCATCTTCTTCTCGATGGCCTTGAGGTCATCGGGGTGGAAGGGCTTCTCGACGTCGAAGTCGTAGTAGAAGCCGTCCTTGACCGGCGGGCCGATGCCGAGCTTCGCCTCGGGGAAGAGCTCCTGCACGGCCTGGGCCATGACGTGCGCGGTGGAGTGACGCAGGATGTTGAGGCCGTCCTCCGAGGAGATCTCGACGGGCTCGACCTCCTCGCCGTCCTTCGGCTCGTACGCGAGGTCCTTCAGCTCCCCGCCCACGCGGGCGGCGACGACGGTGCGCTCGGGAAAGAGGTCGGCGGCCGTAGTGCCCGTCGTCACCACGCGCTCTTCCCGCTCGGAATCGCGTTGGATGATCACACGGACGTCTGACACCGGTCTCTCCTGACTGAAGGCGGGCGCGTACCCGATTCGTAGTGCGTACGCACTCGGAATCGTACCGAGCCGGAGGGACCGCTCGCGAAACGGTTATGGCGGCGGCCCCTCGCCCTCCTGCTCGCCCGCCTCGTCGAAGAAGTCCGGATTCTCCTGGAGCGACTTCATCAGCCGGTCGCGCTCCGCCTCGTCGACCGGTACGGGTGCCACCCCGGACGCGTCGCTCAGCCGGCGGAAACCGCCCCGGCTCTCCAGCCGTCCCGCCACCCGGATCGGCAGTCCCACCAGGTGTGCCTGGCCGGCCGTGCGGTAGGCGTCCTCGTCGAGCGCCACACGCACGTGCGGCACGTCGGCGCCCGACAGCACCCGCAGCCGCACGGTTCCGGCGCCACGCGGTCCCGAGCGCCGCATCCGCACCACGGTGCCGGTGATCCGTACCGGCACGGAGGGCTCGTCCTGGAGGTAACGGGCACCGGCCTCGCGCAGGACGGGCAGGTCGCCCGGCGAGAACTCGACCGGTTCCATGCGGGCGGCGCAGCCCTGCGGAACCCCGGCGGCCGGGGACCATTCGACGGAGATGCGGGCCCCTTCGGAGCCGCGCACGAGCGTGATGACCGCTTCGGTGAGTTCGCGGCTCACCCCGGCCCTGACCGCCGCGTCGAACGCCTCGGTGCCGCCCGTCGCCCGCTGGTAGTCGATGGCCTCCCTGGTGGCCTGCACGGCATGGCAGAGCCGTACGGCCAGTGCCCGGCCGGAGTCGACGGGCACGAAGGCGGTCAGGGAGCGCCCGCCGGGCGCCGGTCCGACGAGGACGCCCTCGAGCAGTGCCTGCGCCTGCCTGCGGTGGCGCCCGCCGTAGTAACCGGCGCGTTCCCGTGCGGCGAGCGCGCCGGCGAGCAGCATCTGCCGGGCGGCGGAGCGGAGCTGTTCCTGGACGGTCCATGAGGCGGTGCCCGAGGGGCCGCCCGCAGGGGTGTCTCGCCACCAGCGGATCTCGTCGCTGGGGACGGTGAGCCCGACGAGGACGTCCTTGGCGGAGGGCGCGGCGCTGCGGACCAGCGCGGTGATGGCCTCACCGAGCAGGTCCTCGCAGTCGGGGAAGGCCTTGCTCTCCGGCACGAGCAGGCTGGTGCCGCCGGTGAGGTGTCCCGGCGGGGTCCAGCGGGTGTAGCGGCCCGCGGCGCCGCCGCGGCGGCGCCAGCCGTGCCGGTCCAGGAGCGCGCCGAGGACGACGGGATCGACCTCCGCCGGATCGGGTTCCGCCGCCCCGCGCCAAGGGCCGGAGGGCTCCGCGGCGCTCGGATGCGGACGCACATGGTCGTCGAAGGGCCGGTGCATCAGGGTCTCCCTCCCGCCCCGACGCGCGTCATGATCTCGCAGAGCGCCCGGTCGTCGAAGATCCGCGAGGTCGGGATGCGCACGGTGGTCCGGTGCCTGCCGGTCACCGCGTGGCCGGCCAGGTTGGTCCAGTAGCAGCAGTGCCTCAGGTCGAGCCGGTCGTGGCTGGCCCGCAGCCATTCGTCCTGGGTCCTCGGGACGAGCATCACGACCAGGATCTTGTGCACCGAGACGGGGCTGCGGGCCAGCTTCACCAGGTGGTCGTTGTCGAGGGTGAAGGAGAACGCGGGCCCCGGCGGGTGCGGTGGGATCTGGTAGGTGCACTTGAGCTGCACCTTGATGGTCACTTCGTCGTCGACCGTGTGCCCGGCCGAGCTGTGGCTGAGGTGCCAGTCGATTCCGTTGTCAGGGAACGGCTGGGAGAGCGAGCACCCCGCCGCGGCGGCGACGGCGTGCAGATAGCCCACCTGGAGCGTCTCCATGCAGGCGGTGGTGGCGAGTGCTCCGCGCAGCGGGGGCGTCCGCTGCGGCGGGGGCAGCCGCCCGCTTGCAGGTGACAGCCCTCCCGGCTCGGGCTGGGCGAGCGCCATGGCAATTTCCTTCCCCGTCACCTGTGTTGTCACCGGCCTGCGTACGGTGCAAACAGCCCGGGTATCACCGATTCGGGCAGGGGTTGTCGCCATCTGCCGGGTACGTGCGAGGAGTTCGCGGATGACGCACTGGTATGACGGCCCCCTGGCCGCATTTGACACAGAGACAACCGGAGTGGACGTCGAGGAGGACCGCATCGTGTCCGCGGCCGTCGTGGTCCAGGATTCGCCCGGCGGGCGGCCGAGGATCACGCGCTGGCTGGTGAATCCGGGGGTGCCCGTGCCGCCGGGCGCCATCGAGGTGCACGGGCTGACCGACGACCACCTTCAGCGCAACGGCCGTTGGCCCGCGCCGGTGATGGAGGAGATAGCCAGGTCGCTGGCCGAGCAGTGCGCCGCGGGCCGGCCACTGGTGGTGATGAACGCGCCGTTCGATCTGACGCTGCTGGACCGGGAGTTGAGGCGGCATCGGGCGTCGTCACTGAGCCGCTACCTGGACCGTTCACCGCTGTGCGTGCTGGATCCGCGGGTGCTGGACAAGCATCTGGACCGCTACCGCAAGGGCCGGCGGACGCTCACGGACCTGTGCGCGCAGTACGAGGTGGTGCTCGACGGGGCGCACGACGCGGCGGCCGACGCGCTGGCGGCGCTGGAGGTCGTACGGGCGGTGGGGCGGCGTTTCAACGCTCGTCTGGAGCGCCTGTCGCCGGCGGAACTGCACACGCTCCAGGCGGTGTGGCACGCGGCTCAGGCTCGCGGGCTCCAGGCGTGGTTCGCCCGCAGCGGTACACCGGAGACGGTCGATCCCGCGTGGCCGCTGCGGCCGAGACTGGCGGCCGCGGCCTGACGGTGGAACAAGTGAGACCGGTCCGTCGATGACGGACCGGCCTCTCCCGGTGGGCGATACTGGGTTCGAACCAGTGACCTCTTCGGTGTGAACGAAGCGCTCTCCCACTGAGCTAATCGCCCGGGAACGGACTGAACAATACAGGGCACCGCGGGCTCGGTTCAAACTCCTTCCAGGTAGGCCTCCAGACCACGCCTCCCGCCGCGCATCATGAACGCGTGATTGGCCCGGAACACCGGGCGGCACGGGACGGAGAGCCGTCTCATCAGGGGCCTGCGCACGACGACCTCCTGCTCGTACAACACGCGGGTTCCCCGGCCGCCGGCCCGCACGGTCCATCGCGACCAGCCGTCGAGGTCCCCCGCCATCCGCACCTCCAGCACACCGTCCACCGGATCGCTGCGCTGTGCGCTGCCCGTGACGCACAGGTCGTACGGAAGGAACGAGCGGAACCGCGCGGTGCCGACCCCTTCCTCGACCTCCGTCACCTCCCGCACCTGCGGCCACCACCGCGGGTAGTCCTCCACCCGTGACAGCGCCTGGTAGACGTCGCCGGGCGCGGCGGGCAGGTCCCAGACGCTGCGGAAGTTGTAGCGGCACCAGTCCATGGGGCCAGTCTGCGTCACCTGCCGGTGGGTACTCACCGGGAATTGAGTATCCGCACCCATGCCGCCGGCTGTGGCCGGGGCCACACTTCGGCCATGGAGAACGTGCCACCACCGGCCGAGGAACTGGCGACACTCGACCGTGAGCTGCGCCAACTGGAGGCGCGGCGCACGGAGTTGCTGGCCCGCAGGGCCTGGCTGCTGGCCGCGCTGCGGCCCGCCGCCCCCTTCGCCGCGCCTGCTGCCCCGCCGCCCGCCGGTTCCGGCGGGCCGTTCGCCGCGCCCGCCGCGGCCGAGACGTCGCCCCCCGGCGTGCAGAACCTGCTGCTGACGCTCGGCGGGCTGCTGCTGGCGATCGCCGCGATCGCGTTCACCCTCGTCAGCTGGGGCGAGATGGGCATCGGCGGCCGTTCCGCGGTGCTGGGCGCCGTGACGGTCGCCGCTCTCGGCACGCCGGTGGTCCTGCTCCGCAGGGGCCTGTTCGCCACGGCCGAGTCCGTGGCCGTGCTCGGGCTGGTGCTGACGGTCCTCGACGCGTACGCCCTGCACCGGGTGGGGCTGCCGGAGACCGACGGGCTCGGATACTCGGCCCTGGCGTCGGCGGCGCTCGCCACGCTGTGGTCGTCGTACGGCGTCGCCCTGCCCCGGCTGCGGACCCCGTTGCCGGCCGCCGTCGTGGCGGCGCAGCTCCCGCTGCCCCTCTGGGCGCTGACCGCGGACGCTGCCGCGCCGCCGATCGAATGGGCGCTGCTGCTGACCACCACGCTGGACGTCGCCGTCGTGCTGTGGGGCCGCCCTGCCGCCGTGAAGGTGGTCGCCTGGACGGCTGCGGCGACGACGGGCGGCGGGGCGCTGCTGACCGGTGTGCTCAGGTCGCTGACGGCGGACGACGCCGCGGCTGCCGCCGGTCCGGCGGTGCTGCTGACCGTGGCGGGGGCCGTCGCCCTGTTCGCCGCGTGGCGCACCTCCGCCGCCTGGGTCTCCGCCGTGGCGGGCCTGGCCGTGGTGGCGGGCGTCGGCGGCGTGATCCGCGCCGTGGTCCCCGGCGGCTGGGCGGTGCTCGGCTACGTGCTGTGCGCGGTGGCTGTGCTGGGCGCCGTACGGACCCCGCTGCCGCGGCGGCTGCTCGGCGGCCTCGCCGGTGCGGCGGCGGCCGTGCACGCGGCGGCGCTCCTCGCGGTGCTTCCACTGACGGCGCTGGCGCTGGCGGGCCCGGCGACGACGCTGACGGACATCTGGTCCGGCGGGTCCGGCCTGCCGGACCTGGACGCCACGACGACGACCTTGCTCCCGGCCCCGCTGACGCTCCTGACCGTCGCGGCGGTCCTGGCCGCCGTGGCCCGCTACCGGGACGACGCCCCCGACCGGCCCCGGGACGAGGCCGGGCAGGCCACTCCCGTCCCTCCCGCTGCCGGGCCCGGCACACCGCCCGGGGCGCCGTGGTCCCCCGCGGCGGTCCGGCGCGCTCACGGCGACCGGCTACGGGCGACCGCCCGGTGCGGCGCGGTAGCGGTGGCCTGGGCCGCCGCGGTCACGGTGCCGGTCGTGTTCGGCTTCGGCCACTCCGCGGCCGTCGCCTGGCAGCTAGTCCTCACCCTCGCGGTCCTCGCCCTCGCCACCGCCGTGCGGCTCCCGGACGTCTCGATCACCGCGCTGGTGTGCGGGCTCGGCGGTTCGGTGAGCGTGGCGCTGCTGTCGCTCGCGACGCGTCCTGCGACCTTCGTAGTCCTATGCGTGCTCGTCGGGGCCCTCGCCCTCGCGGCCTTGCGGACGAAGGGCCCGGTACAGGCACTGCTTGCCTGCACGGCGACGTTCTACGCGGCCGTCCTCGCCGGAGCGGGCGCCGCGGCGTTCGACCTCCCGGCGCACCGGACCGCGCTGGTGCTGCTGTCCGTGCCGGTGCTCACCGCGGTGCTCGGCGCCGTGCTGCGCCGTCACACCGCCGCCCTGCCGGTGGAGATCACCGGCGCCGCTGCCGGCCTGGTCGCGCTGCCGCTCGCGGCGGGCGACGCGCCGACGCTGGCGCTGGCCCTCGCGCTGTGCGGTGTCGTCGCCGCCGGTACGGCCGTGCGGGAGGAGCGACGCCCGGTGGCCGGCCACCTGGCCGCGGTGTGCTTCGTGGCGGCCACCTGGATCCGGCTCGCTGCCTGGGACGTGACGTCCCCGGAGGCGTACACCCTGCCCGTCACCGCCGCGGCGCTGGCGCTCGGGGTACTGCGCCGCCGCAAGGACCCGCAGGCCTCGTCGTGGACGGCGTACGGTCCGGGCCTGGCCGCGACCCTGGTCCCGAGCCTCGTCGCCGCCTGGGGCGACGAGCACTGGCTGCGCCCGCTGCTGCTGGGGCTCGCGGCCCTGGCGGTGACCCTGGCCGGCGCCCGGCTGAGGCTCCAGGCACTGCTCGTCCTCGGCGGCGCGGTGCTGGCCCTGGACGCGCTGCACGAGCTCGCCCCGTACGTGGCGCAGGTCGTCGGAGCGCTGCCCCGCTGGCTGCCGCCCGCGCTCGTGGGCCTGCTGCTGCTCGGCGTGGGCGCGACGTACGAGCAGCGGCTCCCGGACGCCCGCCGGCTGCGGGAGAGCCTGAGCCGCATGCGGTGAGGCAGGGGGAACGACGGATGCCCCGGAGACCGTCAAGTCTCC
>NZ_JBSGZJ010000331.1:0-8011 GCF_053610925.1 Streptomyces sp. NPDC054847
AGCTCGAGGAGCTGCGGAGGCCGGATTCAGGAGACGCGATGCCCGCGACTGCCGTCCAGGGATCAGACGGCGGCCGGGTCCTCCTCGACGAGGAGGTTGCGGGTGCGGTTGGAGTCCAGCGGGATGCCGGGGCCCATCGTCGTCGTCAGGGTCGCCTTCTTGATGTAGCGGCCCTTCGCGGCGGACGGCTTGAGACGGAGGATCTCCTCCAGCGCCGCGGCGTAGTTCTCGACCAGCTTCGTCTCGTCGAAGGAGACCTTGCCGATGATGAAGTGCAGGTTCGAGTGCTTGTCGACGCGGAACTCGATCTTGCCGCCCTTGATCTCGTTGACGGCCTTGGCGACGTCCATCGTGACGGTGCCGGTCTTCGGGTTCGGCATCAGACCACGCGGACCGAGCACACGGCCGAGGCGGCCGACCTTGCCCATGAGGTCCGGGGTGGCGACGACCGCGTCGAACTCGTTCAGGCGGTTGCCCTTGGAGATCTCGTCGATCAGTTCGTCGGAGCCGACGATGTCGGCGCCCGCGGCTTCCGCGGCCGCAGCACGGTCACCGGTCGCGAAGACCAGGACCCGGGCGGTCTTGCCGGTGCCGTGCGGAAGGTTGACGGTGCCACGGACCATCTGGTCGGCCTTACGCGGGTCAACGCCCAGACGGAAGGCGACCTCGACGGTGCCGTCGAACTTGGTGGCGGCGGTGTCCTTGGCGAGACGGACAGCCTCGAGCGGGGCGTAGTTACGCTCCCGGTCAATCTTGGCGTCCGCAGCGCGGAGAGTCTTGCTGCGCTTCACTTCTGCTCCTGATGTGTTGAGCGTGGAGTCGTGGTGCGGACCAGCGCTTGGTCCTACCACTGGGGCTTACGAGGGGGCTGTCAGCCCTCGACCGTGATGCCCATGGAACGGGCGGTGCCGGCAATGATCTTTGACGCGGCGTCGAGGTCATTGGCGTTCAGGTCGGGGAGCTTGGTCGTGGCGATCTCGCGGACCTGGGCAGCCGTCAGCTTGGCGACCTTGGTCTTGTGCGGCTCGCCGGAGCCCTTGTCCACACCCGCGGCCTTGAGGATCAGCTTGGCGGCCGGCGGAGTCTTCGTGATGAAGGTGAAGGAACGGTCCTCGTAGACCGTGATCTCCACCGGCACGACCATGCCACGCTGCGACTCGGTCGCGGCGTTGTAGGCCTTGCAGAACTCCATGATGTTGACGCCGTGCTGACCCAGGGCGGGGCCGACCGGCGGAGCCGGGTTGGCCGCACCGGCCTGGATCTGGAGCTTGATAAGCCCCGTGACCTTCTTCTTCTTGGGAGGCATTGCTCTCTCCGGGTCCTAGTGAGAGTTATCCGCCTGCCACCCGATCATCCGGATGGAGGCATACCGCACAACGATAACGGGTATCCATGCGCGGCCAAAAACCGAGCAGGTCAGACAGCCTGCGAGAGGCGGTCTGACCTGTTCGGAAACCTGGCGTCCAGAAGGAACTAGTTCTTCTGGATCTGGTCGAAGCTGAGCTCGACCGGGGTCTCGCGGCCGAAGATCTCGACAAGGCCCTTGACCTTCTTCGAGTCGGCGTTGATCTCGTTGATCGTGGCCTGCAGCGTCGCGAACGGGCCGTCGGTGACGGTGACCGAGTCACCGACCTCGAAGTCCAGCACCTGAACCTCGACCTTGCGGGCCGGAGCCGGCTTGCCCTCGGCCTCCGCGGCCTCGCGGGCGGCCTTCTCCTCGGCCTCCGGGGCGAGCATCTTGACGATCTCGTCCAGGGTCAGCGGGTACGGGTCGTACGCGTTGCCGACGAAGCCGGTGACACCGGGGGTGTTACGGACGACGCCCCAGGACTCGTTCGTCAGATCCATGCGGACGAGAACGTAGCCGGGCAGCTTGTTCTGCCGGACGTTCTTGCGCTCGCCGTTCTTGATCTGGACGATCTCTTCCTCGGGCACCTCGGCCTGGTAGATGAAGTCCTCGACGTTCAGCGAGACGGCACGCTGCTCCAGGTTGGCCTTCACGCGCTTCTCGTAGCCCGCGTAGGTGTGGATCACGTACCACTCGCCCGGGAGGCCACGGAGCTCGTCGCGGAGGGCGGCGACCGGGTCGACGGGAGCCGCCGGCTCCTCGTCGGCCTCTTCGGCGCTCTCCTCGGGAGCCTCTTCCGCGCTCTCCTCAGCAGCCTCGGCGTCCTCGGAGCCGGCCTCGTCCTCGTCGACGTTCTCGACGTGCAGGGCCTCGTCCTCGGCCGGCTCACCGGCGGCGTCGTCGGCAGCCTCTGCCTGGTCCGGCTCCTCAGCGTCCGACGCCTCGACGATGTCGAGCTCGTCCTCAGGGGACTCGAAGCTCTCGCCGGAACGGTCGGCGTCGTTCAGGTTCGGGTCAGACACGATGGCTTCTTCCTGGATACAGATGGGGTGGAACATGCGAAAGGGGCGCCGATTTCCGGCGCCCTCCGCGGATCAGCCGAAGACGTACTTGACTGCTTCCTGGAAGCCATAGTCAATCACGGTCACGAGGCCGATCATGATGACGACGAAGATAATCACCACTGTGGTGTACGTCGTCAGTTGATGACGAGTCGGCCAGACGACCTTGCGCAGCTCGGCGACGATCTGGCGGTAGAAGAGAGCCAGGCGACCCAGCGGGCCCTTCTTGCCGCGCTTGCCGCCCTTGCGGGTCTTCTTCTTCGACTCCGGCGTCTCGTCCTCGGCATCAGGCATGTCGATGGAGCCTACGGCGTCCGTCACGATCTCTCACCTGATTCCCGGGTCGTGGCCGTGCCGCGCCCGGTGGAGCCGCACGGCGGTGCATAGAAGTACGTACATGCGCACACAGCCTGGCGAAGGTGTGTGTAGCAGGGCCGGAGGGACTTGAACCCCCAACCGCTGGTTTTGGAGACCAGTGCTCTACCAATTGAGCTACGACCCTTTGTGACTCCCCCAACCTACCGCATCCGCCCGGGTGCACTAAGTGCCCGGCTCGGACTTGGCTGGTGAGGGCCAACAGCCAGTGAGTGTACGTGTTCCCAGGCCCGGCGTCGAACACAAAGCCCGGCCACCCCCTCCCGGACCTTCCACCGTCGGCCGCAGGTCCGTGTTGTCCGCCCTTCGAAACCTGTGTGCCGGGTCCTTCCGGCGTCTGGGAGCATGGGCCGTATGAGCGCTGCAACCCCTCCCACCGAGCGCCGGGTCTCCGCGCGCATCGGCGCGATCTCCGAGTCCGCGACCCTCGCCGTCGACGCCAAGGCCAAGGCCCTCAAGGCCGCCGGGCGTCCGGTGATCGGCTTCGGCGCCGGTGAGCCCGACTTCCCGACCCCCGACTACATCGTCGAGGCCGCCGTCGAGGCCTGCCGCAATCCGAAGTACCACCGCTACACGCCCGCCGGCGGTCTGCCGGAGCTGAAGAAGGCCATCGCGGAGAAGACGCTGCGCGACTCCGGGTACGAGGTGGACCCGGCCCAGATCCTGGTGACCAACGGCGGCAAGCAGGCGATCTACGAGGCGTTCGCCGCGATCCTCGACCCGGGTGACGAGGTCATCGTCCCGGCGCCGTACTGGACCACCTACCCCGAGTCGATCCGTCTCGCGGGCGGCGTGCCCGTCGATGTCGTGGCCGACGAGACCACCGGCTACCGCGTCTCCGTGGAGCAGCTGGAGGCCGCGCGCACGGAGAAGACCAAGGTCGTCCTCTTCGTCTCGCCGTCCAACCCGACCGGTGCCGTCTACAGCGAGGCCGACGCGCGCGCGATCGGCGAGTGGGCCGCGGAGCACGGTCTGTGGGTGCTGACCGACGAGATCTACGAGCACCTCGTCTACGGCGACGCGACGTTCACCTCGCTGCCCGCCCTTGTTCCGGCGCTGCGGGAGAAGTGCATCGTCGTCAACGGTGTCGCGAAGACGTACGCCATGACGGGCTGGCGCGTGGGGTGGATCGTCGGTCCGAAGGACGTCGTGAAGGCGGCCACCAACCTCCAGTCGCACGCCACCTCGAACGTCTCCAACGTGGCGCAGATCGCCGCCCTGGCCGCCGTCTCCGGGGACCTGGACGCCGTCGCGAAGATGCGCGAGGCCTTCGACCGCCGCCGGCAGACGATCGTGCGGATGCTCAACGAGATCGACGGTGTGGTCTGCCCGACCCCCGAGGGCGCCTTCTACGCCTACCCGTCGGTGAAGGGCCTGCTGGGCAAGGAGATCCGCGGCCGTCGTCCCCAGTCCTCCGTGGAGCTCGCGGCCCTGATCCTCGACGAGGTCGAGGTGGCGGTCGTCCCGGGCGAGGCCTTCGGCACGCCCGGCTACCTGCGCCTTTCCTACGCGCTGGGCGACGAGGACCTGGCCGAGGGTGTCTCCCGGATCCAGAAGCTGCTGGCCGAGGCCCGCGACTGATCCCCTCCCTCGTGCGACGGGCCCCCTGCTTCGGCCGGGGGCCCGTTTCTGTGTTCGGGCAAGAACCCGATCGGGGAAAGGGGCTGCCCCGTTCCGGTCGTCTTTGGCAGGATCACTCAATGGAGCGCGAACGAGACGTCAGCCTGCTGCCGAAAGCCCATCTGCACCTGCACTTCACCGGGTCGATGCGGCCCACCACTCTTCTTGAGCTCGCCGACAAGCACGGCGTGCATCTTCCGGAGGCGCTGACCGGGGGCGAGCCGCCGAAGCTGCGCGCCACGGACGAGCGCGGGTGGTTCCGCTTCCAGCGGCTGTACGACATGGCCCGCTCCTGCCTGCGCGATCCCGAGGACATCCAGCGGCTGGTGCGTGAGGCGGCGGAGGAGGACATCAGGGACGGCTCGGGCTGGCTGGAGATCCAGGTCGACCCGACCTCGTACGCGCCGCGGCTCGGCGGTCTGATCCCTGCGCTGGAGATCATCCTCGACGCCGTGGACACGGCCTCCCGGGAGACCGGGCTCGGGATGCGTGTGCTGGTCGCGGCGAACCGGATGAAGCACCCGCTCGACGCCCGGACACTCGCCCGGCTGGCGGTGCGCTACGCGGACCGCGGCATCGTCGGATTCGGGCTCTCCAACGACGAACGGCGGGGCATGGCGCGGGACTTCGACCGCGCCTTCGCCATCGCCCGCGACGGCGGGCTGCTGGCGGCCCCGCACGGCGGCGAACTGACCGGACCCGCGTCCGTACGGGACTGCCTCGACGACCTGCGCGCCTCTCGGATCGGCCACGGTGTGCGGGCGGCGGAGGATCCGAGGCTGTTGCGCAAGCTCGCCGAGAGGGGCGTGACCTGCGAGGTCTGCCCGGCCTCCAACGTGGCGCTCGGCGTCTACGAGAAGCCGGAGGACGTGCCGCTGCGGACGCTGTACGACGCCGGGGTCCCCATGGCGCTCGGCGCGGACGATCCGCTGCTGTTCGGCTCCCGGCTGGCGGCACAGTACGAGCTGGCCCGCCGCCACCACGCCTTCACGGACCAGGAGCTCGCGGAACTGGCCCGCCAGTCGGTGCGGGGTTCGGCGGCGCCCGAGGACATCAGGCAGAAGCTGCTGGCGGGGATCGACGACTGGCTGGCGTCTCCGCCGGCCTGAGGCACGCCGCCGGCGCCGGCACGGCCCGGCGGTACAGCGCTCAGCGGGCGTCGCCGGCGGTGGCGATGCCCCGCAACAGCGTGCGCGCGAGACCCGCCGCGAACTCGTCGAGCGGCTGCGGCGGCCGGTGGCCCGCGGTCATGTCGTAGGCGAAGGCGCGCTGCGCGCAGGCGCCCAGGAGCAGGGACGCGGCGGCATGGGTGTCGGCGTCCGGGCCGATGCGGCCGGCGGCCTGTTCGGCGCGCAGGTACGCGTCGAGGCCCTCGATGGGCTTGTGCGGCCCCGTTCCCATCTCGCGCATGGCCTCTTCGTGCCGGCGTTTGAGGCGGGGTTCGGCGTACAGCGACGCCGCCATGGGGAAGGTCTTCTCGTAGAAGAGGGCCGCTTGGCGGGCGATCTCGGTGAGGTTCTCCTCGACGCTCGCGCCGCCCGGATCGGCGGCCAGCTCGGCCAGCAGCGGGCCCAGCTTCGGCAGCCGTTCCTGGAGCACGGTCACGAACAGCTCCTCCTTGCCCGTGAAGTGCTTGTAGAGCGCAGCCTCCGAGCAGCCGGCCGCCTTGGCGATCTCCTTGGTGGTGGTTCGGGCGAGACCGATGGAGAGCATCAGGTCGCGCGCCGCGTCGATGATGCGGACGCGGGTGGGCTTCTGGTCCATTCGCGCTCCAGAACAGGCTTGACGGGTGGGTGAGTACCCACCCACTCTAGAGGTGAGTGAACACTTACCCACCCGAGGAGGGTGTGCACCATGAAGCTCACAGTGTTCGGCGCGACCGGCGGCATCGGCGGGCAGATCGTCAGGCAGGCCCTGGCGGCCGGCCATCGGGTGACGGCCGTGGTCCGCGA
Source organism: Streptomyces sp. NPDC054847 (assembly GCF_053610925.1). Lineage (NCBI taxonomy): Bacteria > Bacillati > Actinomycetota > Actinomycetes > Kitasatosporales > Streptomycetaceae > Streptomyces > Streptomyces sp. NPDC054847. The sequence goes on from NZ_JBSGZJ010000331.1 coordinate 6,357, forward strand.
TCCGGCGCGTTTCACGGTCACCGGGGAACGGCTCGAGGTCGTCCGCTCCGGTCTGGACGACCCGGAGGCACTGCGCGAAGCCGTGGCCGGACAGGACGCGGTGCTCTCGGGTCTCGGCCCCCGCAGGCGGTCCGACGCGGGCATCGCCGCCCGCCTCACCCGCTCGGTGCTGGCCGCGATGGAGGCCGAGGGCACGCGGCGGCTGCTGGTCGTCAGCGCGGCGCCGCTCGGCAGCGCACCGGAGCGGGAGCCGCTGCGGGACCGCGCGATGATGTCGGTCGTGGGGGCGGTACTGAAGCCCGTCTACGACGATCTGCGGGTCATGGAGGGCGAACTCGCGCGATCGGCGGCCGACTGGACCGCCGTACGGCCGCCGAGGCTGCTCGACAAGCCACTGACCGGCAGGTACCGCGTCGCGGTCGGCGGCAATCCGCGCAGCGCCCGGATGATCGGCCGGGCGGATGTGGCGCACGCGATGCTCGCGATGACCGACGACCCCGCCACGCTCAGGCAGGCCGTCGGCGTCGCTTATTAGATCTTCGGGCCCGAGAGGTCCTGTCGGGTCGCGGACGTCCGGAGGCTCAGAGGCTGACGCCGACCGTCACCGGCTCGTTGACCAGCGTCACGCCGAACGCGTCGCGCACGCCGTCCACCACCTCGCGGGCCAGGGCCAGCAGGTCCTCCGTCGTGGCCTGACCCCGGTTGGTGAGGGCGAGCGTGTGCTTGGTGGAGATGCGTGCGGGCCCGGAGCCGTAGCCCTTGGTGAATCCGGCCTTGTCGATCAGCCAGGCGGCCGACGTCTTGGTGTGCCCGTCGCCCGCCGGGTAGGCGGGCGGGGCGATGCCGTCGCCGAGCCGGTCGCGGACACGGGCCAGGAAGGTCTCGTACTCGGCGGCGGTGAGGATCGGGTTGGTGAAGAAGGAGCCGGCCGACCAGGTGTCGTGGTCGTCGGCGTCGAGCACCATGCCCTTGCCCGCGCGCAGGGCGAGCACGGTCTCACGGGCGGTGGCGGCCGGGACCCGGTCGCCCACCTCGATCCCGAGGGCACGGGCGGTCTCGGCGTACTTCACGGGCGCGGACAGGCCGCCGGCGTCCTCGAGCTCGAAACGGACACGCAGCACGACGTAGCGGTCGGGTTCCTGCTTGAAGCGGCTGTTGCGGTAGGAGAAGCCGCACTCGGCGTTGGGAAGGACCACCGTCCCGCCGCTGCGGCGGTCGTACGCGACGACCTCCGTGATCGTCGACGAGACCTCCTGGCCGTAGGCGCCGACGTTCTGGATCGGGGTCGCGCCCGCGGAGCCGGGGATGCCGGCCAGGCACTCGACGCCGCCGAGCCCCGCTTCGACGGTGCGGGCGACGGCGTCGCTCCACGTCTCCCCCGCGGCCAGCTCCAGGCGCGTCCCGTCGAGGTCGAAACCGCTGGTCGCGATGCGCAGCGCGGTGCCGTCGAAGCCCTTGTCGCCGATCACCAGGTTGCTGCCGCCGCCGATGATCAGCAGCGGCGTGCCGGCCTCGTCCGCCTCGCGCACGGCGGCGATCACCTCGTCGTCGGTGGTGGCGACCACGAGGCGGGTCGCGGGACCGCCGAGCCGGAAGGTGGTCAGGGGGGCGAGGGGGGCATCGTGGAGTTCCTGCACGGGGACAAGAGTACGGTC
>NZ_JBSGZJ010000332.1:0-7981 GCF_053610925.1 Streptomyces sp. NPDC054847
ACGGCACGCTCCGCTGGCCCGGCAGGCTCGGCCTGCCGTGACCCGCCGCATACGCCTCCGGAACCGGTTTGCCCAGCTCGGCGGCGGGCGCCATGGCGGAGGGCCCGCCGGGTCCCGCCTGAGGGCGTCTGGCGCCCGGCCCCGCCTGGGCGGGGACGACGGACTCCAGGATCGATGTCCGGTCAGGGTCGCTCTGCGGACGACGGGCCCGGTAGGCGGCCCGGTAGGCGGCCGGGGAGGACCCCAGCTGCCGCCGGAAGTGGCCGCGCAGCGCCACCGGGGACCGGAAGCCGCAGCGGCCCGCGACCTCGTCGACCGAGTAGTCGGAGGTCTCGAGCAGCCGCTGGGCCTGAAGCACCCGCTGGGTGATCAGCCACTGCAGCGGGGCGGACCCCGTCAGCGAGCGGAACCGGCGGTCGAACGTACGCCTGCTCATGTAGGCACGCGCGGCCAGCGTCTCCACGTCGAACTGCTCGTGGAGGTGCTCCAGCGCCCAGGACACGACCTCGGCCAGCGGGTCCGAGCCGATTTCCTCTGGTAAAGACCTGTCGAGATAGCGCTCCTGACCGCCGGTGCGACGGGGTGGGACGACGAGCCTGCGGGCGAGCGCTCCGGCCGCCTCCGTGCCGTGGTCGGTGCGCACTATGTGGAGGCAGAGGTCGATTCCGGCCGCTGTTCCCGCGGACGTGAGCACATCTCCGTCGTCGACGAACAGTTCACGCGGATCCACGTGCACGGACGGGTAGCGCTTCGCCAGGGTCGGCGCGTACATCCAGTGGGTGGTGGCGGGGCGCCCGTCGAGCAGGCCTGCCGCGGCCAGGACGAACGCCCCGGTGCACAGGCCGACGATGCGGGCGCCCTCCTCGTGTGCCCGGCGCAGCGCGTCGAGCGCCTCGGGCGGTGGCGGCGAGGTGATCGAGCGCCAGGCCGGCACCACGACGGTGCCCGCTCTGCTGATCGCCTCGAGGCCGTACGGCGTGGTCAGTTCCAGGCCGCCGGTGGTCCTCAGCGGTCCGTCCTCGCCGCCGCACACGAGCAGGCGGTAGCGGGGAACTCCGGCGTCCTGACGGTCAATTCCGAACACCGAGAGCGGGATGGAACTTTCGAATATAGGGCCGCCGCTGAACAGCAGCACGGCGACGACTTCCCGGCGCCGGCGCCCGGACAGCTTCCGTGCCGTCTCCGGCGCGGCGGAGTCCTGACTCATGACGCTAAACCCCCCTCGAAGTACGCGTCTCCCCGTTCGTTTCGGGCCTTTCGCTCCTGCACGTTTCCCCTCGGTTCTGCACGAGTCCCCCGGCCTTCGATACTCATGATCGAATCTACTGCGTCCCGTGGCGCCGGCGTGACAAGTTCGGGATGCCCCGCTATGTCGACATGGCAACTTGGCGCGATGCATTCGATCACGAAGCGTTCCACTCGGGGGGCCCACAGGGAAGTGCGCATCGCAGGCATGGCCCGTCCCCGTAGGGTGCCAGAGGGGCCTTCAGCCCTTTCTTCCCTGGTGACAAGGGGGTTGGCGGGCCATTTCGACAAGGATCGGCCTGCGTAGCGAAGTTGGCTGAAAACATACGGGTGCGGGCGTGTAAAACCGTCAGCCGCCCGGTGTGCCTCTCGACCCGCGCCGCGCCCCGGGGACGGTACCGGAGTGCCGCCCTCCGGCCGGCCGCGCGTCCCCGGCGGCGCGACCCCGTGCGGCCGTCCGTTCCGAGTGGCGCAGCAGCACCCGGCACGCCGCCGTCACCGCGGCGAGCCCGAGGGTCGCGGCGGCCGCGCCACCGATGGAGGTGCCGTAAACGACGAGCACGATGGGGACCAGCAGGCAGCTGAAGGCGCCCCAGCGGACGACGTCACCGGCGGGGCTCGCGGAGCCCGCCGGGTCGTCCGGACGGGAGCGGGCGGTCGGGGTCGGTGCGGAGGATGCAGTGGCGGGGCGGCGGCGGGACGGGGGGCCGGGGGAGCGGTGGGGGCCGGGCGGTGGTGCTGGCACAGAGGCTCCTGGGGGCGGCGGGGTGACCCACTGGCCAACGAGGACCGTGGTGGTCCGGTCACCCGGTGGCGCGCAGACGGCTGTAGTGGCCAAGCGGCATTGCGATCCTGGGCGCGCTCGGGCATGCTCCCTGGAACGTCGCGCATGGGGGCAGCAGGCCCTGGGCAGGAGAGGAGTGTCGCCGTACCCTTTGGGTATGGGGCGGGGAAGACGATTCCCGGACACAGCTCCACCGCCCTCCAGCCGACGCGCTTTCCTCAATCGATCACTCCGAAGAGGATCTCCTTCGCCGAGACACCGATGGCCGGTCACGAAATCCCCGAACCCGCGGACCGCAAGCAGGTAGCCGATCCCCTGTCGGACCTGCGGGCGGCTGAAGAAGCACGCCATTCATGCGATCCCGCCTTCCGGCACGGAGTCGTCGTCGGTTTCGACGGATCGACGTCCAGTGAGCGAGCGCTCGCCTACGCCATCGGCATGGCGAGGCGGACCGGATCCGGTCTGATCATCGTCCATGTCGCCAACCGGCTGCCGACGACCGTCTGGGCCGGCTGCGAGCCGCCCGTCTTCGTCGACGTGCCCGATCACCGCACAGAGGTCCTGGGCCTCGAGCTGGCGTGCGCGGACTACCTCGCCGAGGTCCCGTGGATCCTGGTCGAGCGCGGCGGCGACATCTGTCATGAACTGGAAGAGGTCGGCCGCGAGTATTCGGCCGACGCGATCGTGGTCGGCTCCACGCACGGCATCGTCGGCCGGCTCTTCGGATCGGTCGCGGGGCGGCTCGCGAAGCGCGCGCAGCGTCCGGTCGTCGTGATCCCCTGACGCGGACGTCCTGAACCGGGCCTGGGCCGGATCCTCCGAACCGGATCTTCCGAGCCGGATCTCCTGCACCGGATCTTCAGTGCGCCTTCCCGGATGACCGGCTCCGGGACCTGGCTTCCCTGCCGTACCGGTGGTCCGTTCCCTCCCCTCTTGCCCCGCCTGTCGGGTGAGGCTCCGTCAACTCCCCTGTGCGCCAGGCATGTACGGAAATCTACCCATGCGTAAAGGTGGATTGTGCGCTTGTGAAGGGTAGATATCCGGTCGCTGGGATTGCAGCACATGGCGCAGCACAACTGCACAGGACAGGAAGGGAGCCCGCCGTGGACAACGGAGTCTCTGCGGGAACTGGTTCTACTTCGACTCTCGGCAACCTCGCCCTCGGGCTGACGCTGCTGGCCTTCGGTGTGGGCAACACCGGAGTGATCGACAACGTCTCCGCCGCCGATGCCGCCGCGCTCGCGACGTGGGTCGGCGGAGTGGCGCTCTTCGTCGTCGGCCTGCTCGAGTTCCGCGCGGGCAACGGCGGTTCGGGAACCGCCTTCGCCGGTCTCGGCGCCTTCTGGTTCACCTGGGGGACCGCCGTGGGAGGCGAGACCTCGGCCGAGGCGGCGGGCCTGTTCATGCTGCTGTGGGCGCTGCTCGCCCTGACGCTGACCGCCGCCGCCTCCGGCAGCGGCGTCCTCGGCCAAGGGGTGTACGGGCTGCTGACCCTCGCGCTGCTGCTGGGCGGGACAGCCGCCTTCGCGGGCAACGAGGGCCTGGCCAAGGCCGGCGGCTGGGTCGGCGCGGTCGCGGGCCTGGTGGCCTGGTACGGCGCGACGGCGGCGCTCGCCAAGTGGCCGACGTTCACGGGGCGCGCTGCCGGCCGGCGGGTGACGGCCACCGGCTGAGGCCCGCGGGCCTCACGGCAGCTCCACGGGCGGGCGCTCCGGGTGGCGCCCGCCCGGTGAAAGGGGAACGCCCCCTGTGTGCACGGTGGCACACACAGGGGGCGTTCCTCATGAACCGGTCCCGCGGCCGTCGCCTACTCGACGGTGACGGACTTGGCGAGGTTACGCGGCTTGTCGATGTCCCGGCCCAGCGCCAGCGCCGTGTGGTAGGCGAGGAGCTGGAGCGGGATGCCCATCAGGATCGGGTCCAGCTCGTCCTCGTTCTTCGGCACCACGATGGTGTGGTCGGCCTTCTCCTGCTCGCGGTGGGCGACGGCGAGGATGCGACCGCTGCGCGCCTTGATCTCCTCGAGCGCGGCCCGGTTCTTCTCCAGCAGCTCGTCGTCCGGCACGATCGCCACGGTGGGCAGCGCGGGCTCGATGAGTGCGAGGGGGCCGTGCTTGAGCTCGGAGGCCGGGTAGGCCTCGGCGTGGATGTAGGAGATCTCCTTGAGCTTCAGGGAGGCCTCGAGCGCCACCGGGTAGCCGCGGACCCGGCCGATGAACATCATCGACTTGGCGTCCGCGTACTCCGCGGCCAGCTTCTTGATCTCGTCCTCGGACTCGAGGATCTCGCTGATCTGCGCGGGCAGCTTACGCAGGCCCTCGATGATCCGCTTGCCCTCGGCGACGGACAGGTCGCGGATGCGGCCGAGGTGCAGGGCGAGCAGGGCGAAGGCGACGACCGTGTTGGTGAAGCACTTCGTGGAGACGACGCACACCTCGGGGCCGGCGTGGACGTAGGTGCCGCCGTCGGCCTCGCGGGCGATGGCGGAACCGACGACGTTGACCACGCCGAGGACGCGGGCGCCCTTGCGCTTGAGCTCCTGGACGGCCGCGAGGACGTCGTAGGTCTCGCCGGACTGGGAGACGGCGATGTACAGGGTGTCGGGGTCCACGACCGGGTTGCGGTAGCGGAATTCGGAGGCCGGCTCGGCGTCGGCGGGGATACGGGCGAGGGACTCGATGAGTCCGGCGCCGATGAGTCCCGCGTGGTAGGAGGTGCCGCAGCCGAGGATCTTCACGCGGCGGATGCCGCGGGCCTCGCGGGCGTCCAGGTTCAGGCCGCCCAGGTGCACGGTGTTGAACCGGTCGTCGATCCGGCCGCGCAGCACACGGTCGACCGCGTCGGGCTGCTCGGAGATCTCCTTGTGCATGTACGTGTCGTGGCCGCCCATGTCGTAGGAGGCGGCCTCCCACTCGACGGTCTCGGGGGTGGCGGTGGTGGACGCGCCCGTGGTCGTGTAGGTCCGGAAGTCGTCGGCCTTCAGGGTGGCCATCTCGCCGTCGTCGAGGGTGACGATCTGGCGGGTGTGGGCGACCAGGGCGGCGACGTCGGAGGCGACGAACATCTCCTTCTCGCCGATGCCGAGGACGACGGGGGAGCCGTTGCGGGCCACCACGATGCGGTCGGCGAAGTCGGCGTGCATCACGGCGATGCCGTAGGTGCCCTCGATCACCTTGAGGGCCTCGCGGACCTTCTCCTCCAGGGTGGTGGCCTGGGAGCGGGCGATCAGGTGGGTGATGACCTCGGTGTCGGTCTCGGAGGCGAAGACCACACCGTCCGCCTCGAGCTTGACGCGCAGCTCGGCGGCGTTGTCCACGATGCCGTTGTGGACGACGGCGACCTTGTTCTCCGGGTCCAAATGGGGGTGCGAGTTGATGTCGCTGGGGGCGCCGTGGGTGGCCCACCGGGTGTGGGCGATGCCGGTGGTGCCGGCGAAGCGCTTGGGGACGCGGGCCTCGAGGTCGCGGACCCGGCCCTTGGCCTTGACCATCTTCAGCCCGGGGGACTTGGGGCTGCTGATGACCACGCCCGCGGAGTCGTAGCCGCGGTACTCCAGCCGCTGCAGACCCTCCAGCAGCAGCGGAGCGACGTCACGCTTGCCGATGTATCCGACAATTCCACACATATGTTTTCTGCCCCTCCATAGATCAGAAGTGTGCCCGGCCCCGGTGGGGCTGCTCAGCCGTAGACCATGCGGCGCAGCTGGCGGAGCGAGAGCTCCGGCGGCGCCACGGCGCGGTGCGGCAGTTCGGCCGCGATCCGCTCGAAGATCTCGGTGTTCAGCGCGCCGCCGGACTTGAGTTCGCGATGGCGGCGGCGGACGAACTCCTCGGTCGTCTCGTCGAAGTACGCCAGTACATCGAGCACCACCCGGGCGGCTTCACCGCGCTGGAGCGCGGTGCTGCGCACCAGGTGGTCGATGAGATCGTCGTGCGACAGGCGCACAGACTGGCGAGGTTCGAGCACCCGTAGATATTGGAGGGCGGGCGCCGCTCTTCGCAAGAATCCTGCCCGATTCCGGGCAGGAGATAGCTCACACCCGTCCCGGAGCGGTCCGCTCCGCCGTGTCGCACCCGTCCTCGCCCGGTGAATCAGCGTCCGGCGTCGGCGCCACCGGCGCGATCGGGACGGGCGGCCCGTCCGTATGATTTCCGGCGACGGGGGATTTCTTCGCCGGTGGAACGAGTAAGTGGTCTACACCTTGACCGCCGTTGAGGTGCACGGTACGCATGTGTGATCGAGTGGTTGCTCTGCGCACAGACGAGAACCCCGTCGAAGGGACCCAGCCTGTGAGTCAGCCCAGACCGATTCCCCGCCTCCTCGGCTCGCTGTTGCTTGTGACAGCGGCCGCCCTCTCCGGAAGCGTCGCCTCGGGCCCGGCCGTGGCCTCCGGCGGCGACAGCGCCGCCACCGTCCGGCCGCTCGGCCAGATCGTCCCCGCACCCGCCTCCGCCGAGCCGGGCGGCGCCCCCTACACCCTGACCGCCGGCACCAGGATCCGCACCGACGCCTCACCCGAGGCGCGCGCCGTCGCGGAGCGCCTCGCCGAGGTGCTGCGCCCCTCGACCGGTTACGCCCTGCCGATCACCACCCGGCCCGCGGCCAGGTCGATCAACCTGCGGCTCAGCGCCGGGGAGGGCGCCCTGGGTGACGAGGGCTACCGCCTGAAGTCCTCCCCCGGCGGGGTCACCATCACCGCGCACCGGCCCGCCGGCCTCTTCCACGGTGTGCAGACGCTGCGTCAGCTGCTGCCCGCCGAGATCGAGGCGGACTCTCCCCGCGGCGGCCCGTGGCAGGTCGCCGGCGGCACGATCACCGACGTCCCACGCTATGCGCACCGGGGCGCGATGCTCGACGTCTCGCGGCACTTCCTCACCGTCGAGCAGGTCAAGCGCTACATCGACCACCTCGCCCTCTACAAGATCAACACGCTGCATCTCCACCTCTCCGACGACCAGGGCTGGCGCATCGCCATCGACTCGTGGCCGCGGCTGGCCACATACGGCGGCTCCACCCAGGTCGGCGGCGGCCCCGGCGGTCACTACACCAAGGCCCAGTACAAGGAGATCCTCCGGTACGCCTCCTCCCGCTATCTGGAGGTCGTGCCGGAGATCGACATGCCGGGGCACACCAACGCCGCCCTGGCCTCGTACGCCGAGCTCAACTGCAACGGCGTGGCCCCGCCGCTCTACACGGGCACGGCCGTCGGCTTCAGCTCGCTGTGCGTGCGCAAGGAGGTGACGTACGACTTCGTGGACGATGTGATCCGGGAGGTGGCCGCGCTCACGCCGGGCAGGTACATCCACATCGGCGGTGACGAGGCGCACTCCACCAGCCACGAGGACTACGTGGCGTTCATGAACAGGGTGCAGCCGATCGTCGCCAAATACGGCAAGACGGTCATCGGCTGGCACCAGTTGACCGGCGCGACCCCGCAGAAGGGCGCGCTGGCCCAGTACTGGGGCCTCGACGGAACCAGCCAGGCGGAGAAGGCACAGGTCGCGGAGGCCGCGAAGAACGGCACCGGGCTGATCCTGTCGCCGGCCGACCGGGTCTACCTGGACATGAAGTACAACAAGGAGACCAAGCTGGGCCTCGCCTGGGCCGGGTACGTCGAAGTGCAGCGGTCCTACGACTGGGATCCGGCGAACTACCTGCCGGGCGTACCCGCGAGCGCCGTCAAGGGGGTGGAGGCGCCGCTGTGGACGGAGACCATCTCCACCGACGCGCACATCGACCAGATGGCGTTCCCGCGTCTGCCGGGTGTCGCGGAGCTGGGCTGGTCGCCGGCGTCCACGCACGACTGGGACACCTACAAGGTGCGGCTCGCGGCGCAGGGGCCGCGGCTGTCGGCGCTCGGCATCGACTTCTACCGCTCGCCGCAGGTGCCCTGGCCCGCGCAGTGAGCGGCGGGTGAGGAACCGGCGCCCGGCGGGAGGGACCGTATCCCGC
>NZ_JBSGZJ010000333.1:0-7929 GCF_053610925.1 Streptomyces sp. NPDC054847
GCCCTGCACCGCGATCAGCTCGTCGACGATGGTCCGCTCCTGCTCACCGAGCGTCTTCGCCAGACCCGCGAACGCCTCCGCGAGCTGCGCGTCGTCGGTCTGCCGGGCCAGCTCCTGGGCCCAGTACAGGGCCAGGTAGAAGTGGCTGCCGCGGTTGTCGATGCCGCCGAGCCTGCGGCTCGGCGACTTGTCCTCGCCCAGGAACGTGCCGGTGGCGCGGTCGAGCGTGTCGGCGAGGACCTTGGCGCGGGCGTTGCCCGTCGTCGTCGCGAGGTGCTCGAAGCTCACGGCCAGCGCGAGGAACTCGCCGAGGCTGTCCCAGCGCAGGTAGTTCTCCTTGACGAGCTGCTGGACGTGCTTCGGGGCGGAGCCGCCGGCGCCCGTCTCGAACAGTCCGCCGCCGTTCATCAGCGGAACGACCGAGAGCATCTTGGCGCTGGTGCCGAGCTCCAGGATCGGGAACAGGTCGGTCAGGTAGTCACGCAGCACGTTGCCGGTGACGGAGATCGTGTCCTCGCCGCGGCGGATGCGCTCCAGGGAGAACGCGGTCGCCTCCACCGGCGACATGATCTCGATCTGAAGGCCCTCGGTGTCGTGCTCGGCCAGGTACGTCCGGACCTTCTCGATCAGCCGGGCGTCGTGCGCGCGGCTCTCGTCGAGCCAGAACACGGCCGGGACGCCGGTCGCGCGGGCGCGGGTGACGGCGAGCTTCACCCAGTCCTTGATGGGCGCGTCCTTGGTCTGGCACATCCGGAAGATGTCGCCGGCGCTGACGACCTGCTCCAGCACGGCGTTGCCGGCGGCGTCGACGACCCGCACCGTGCCGGTGACCGGGATCTCGAACGTCTTGTCGTGGCTGCCGTACTCCTCGGCCTTCTGCGCCATCAGACCGACGTTCGGAACCGAGCCCATGGTGGACGGGTCGAAGGCGCCGTTGGCACGGCAGTCGTCGATGACGACCTGGTAGACACCCGCGTAGCTGCTGTCCGGCAGGACGGCGACGGTGTCCGCCTCCTGGCCGTCCGGGCCCCACATGTGTCCGGAGGTGCGGATCATCGCCGGCATGGAGGCGTCGACGATGACGTCGCTCGGTACGTGCAGGTTGGTGATGCCGCGGTCGGAGTCGACCATGGCGAGGGCCGGGCCCTCGTTCAGCTCGGCGTCGAAGGACGCCTTGATCTCGGCGCCGTCGGCGAGCGACTCGAGGCCCTTGTAGATGCCGCCGAGGCCGTCGTTCGGTGTGAGGCCGGCGTTGGCGAGGGACTCGCCGTACCGGGCGAACGTCTTCGGGAAGAAGGCGCGGACCACATGGCCGAAGATGATCGGGTCGGAGACCTTCATCATCGTGGCCTTCAGGTGCACGGAGAACAGCACACCCTCGGCCTTGGCGCGGGCGACCTGCTCGGTGAGGAACTCGCGCAGGGCGGCGACGCGCATCACGGAGGCGTCGACGACCTCGCCGGGGAGCACGGGCACCGACTCGCGCAGCACGGTGGTGGAGCCGTCGTCACCCTTGAGCTCGATGCGCAGCGAACCGGCGTCGCCGATCACCACGGACTTCTCGGTGGAGCGGAAGTCGTCGGCGGACATCGTGGCGACGTTCGTCTTCGACTCGGGGGTCCAGGCGCCCATGCGGTGCGGGTGCGCCTTGGCGTAGTTCTTCACCGACGCCGGGGCACGGCGGTCGGAGTTGCCCTCACGCAGGACCGGGTTGACGGCGCTGCCCTTGACCTTGTCGTAACGGGCGCGGATGTCGCGCTCCTCGTCGGTCTTCGGGTCGTCCGGGTAGTCCGGCAGCGCGTAGCCCTGCTCCTGGAGCTCGGCGACGGCAGCCTTCAGCTGCGGGATCGAGGCCGAGATGTTCGGCAGCTTGATGATGTTCGCCTCGGGCGTCTTGGCCAGGGCCCCGAGCTCCGCGAGCGCGTCGTCGATGCGCTGTCCCTCGGCGAGGTACTCGGGGAACTGCGAGATGATCCGTCCCGAGAGCGAGATGTCACGGGTCTCCACGGTGACACCGGCCGTCGATGCGTACGCCTGGATCACAGGCAGGAACGAGTACGTCGCCAGGGCGGGCGCCTCGTCAGTGTGCGTGTAAATGATGGTCGAGTCAGTCACCGGGTGCTCCGCTCTCCACGTCTGCAACATTGCTCGACATCAAGATATCCCGTGATCGCCCGCCACTCGACAGGGCCCTGCCGTGCGAGCCGCCCGACGGCCGGTACGGGCGTCAGGGGCGGTGGCGCACGTCACCGGCGGGCTGGATCGTGGGCCCGCCGGCGCTCGGCCGAGCTAGCGGCCGGCCAGCACGTCGCTGAAGTCCATGACCCGGCCCATCTCCCGCAGGGTCTCCTCGGCGGTCCGTCGGGCCTCCGCGGGAACGTCGCCGCGCTCCTCCACCAGGTCCGCGTAGATCGGTGCCTCGGTACGGTCTGCGGAACTCATCTCGAACAGGGTCCTTTCCCAGGGGTCGCCTCGTGCCGCGCCGACCGCGGCCGAGAGCAGTGACCGAGTGTAGGAGGTGGGGGCGGCGGCCCTGTCGGCGGCCCTTCCTCGCGTCCCGGCCCCCTCCGGGACGCCGGCGCACGGCTGCCGTAGCAGGGGTGTGCGGCCCAGCAGAGTTCGAGAGACGCCGAGGCGCGGGGCGCGTCAGGGTTCGATGAGGCCGGCCCTGATCGCGTAGCGGGTCAGGTCGAGGCGGTCCCGCAGGCCCAGCTTGCGCAGCAGGTTCGCGCGATGGCGCTGAACGGTCTTGACACTGATGAACAGGGTCTCCGCGATGTCCTTGGAGGACTGGCCCTCCGCGACGAGTTTGAGGACCTCCTCCTCGCGAGCGGTGAGGATCTGGTCGGGCGTCTCGTAGCCCTGCCGGGCCCGGTCCAGGTAGTTGCGGATGAGAGCGGTGACCGCGCCCGGGTACAGGAACGGCTCCCCGCGCATCGCGGCCCGGCATGCCGCCAGCAGGTCCCGGTCCGCGACGGACTTCAGGACGTATCCGCAGGCTCCGGCCTTGAGCGCCTGGAAGAAGTACTGCTCGTTGTCGTACATCGTCAGCATGAGGATGCGCAGTCCGGGCTGGAGCGCGGCGAGTTCACGGGCCGCCTGCAGGCCGGTCATGCGGGGCATGGCGATGTCGAGGACGGCCAGGTCGACGGTGTGGCTGCGGGCCATGGCGATCGCCTCCGCGCCGTCGCCGGCCTCCGCGACGACCCGCAGGCCGGGCTCACCGTCGAGGATCAGCCGCACGCCGCGCCGCACCAGGGCGTGGTCGTCGGCGAGCAGGATGCGGATCTCGTCGGGCTCGGGCACGGCTACGGCACCTCCTTCCCGGCGCGTTCCGTGCCGGCGGGCTCCGCGGGGACGGGCGCGGAGCCGTCGGGCACGGAGAGGGACACCCGGGTGCCGCCCGCGCCGCCCGGTGCGATCTCGAGGGTGGCGCCGATCAGCAGGGCCCGTTCCCGCATGCCGCGGATCCCCGCGCCCTCGCGGGCGAGGCCGGTGCCGCGGCCGTCGTCGGCGATGCTCAGCACGACCGCGCCGGGGGTGCGGCGCACGGCGAGCCGGACGTGTTCCGCCTCCGCGTGACGCGCGATGTTGGTCAGTCCTTCCTGGGCGACGCGGTACAGCACCAGTTCCGTCTCCCGTGCGAGCGCGGGTAGTCCGGGGTCGAAGTCGTGCTCGATGCGCAGTCCGGTGTGGGTGGCGAAGTCGGCGCTCAGCGCGGTGAGCGCGCTGACCAGGCCGAGGTCCTCCAGCACACCCGGCCGCAGTCGGCGGGCCAGCCTGCGCACCTCGTCGAGGCTTTCGCGGGTGGTCTCCTGCGCCTGCCGCACCTCGGCCCGCAGGGGCTCCGGGGACCGGTCGGCGACACGTTTCAGCGCGAGCAGCACCGCGGTCATGCTCTGGCCCACCTCGTCGTGGAGTTCCTGCGCGATGCGGCGTCGTTCGGCCTCCTGCGCCGACAGGGCGCGGGCGCTGCTGGTGGCGCGTTCGGTCTCCAGCCGCTCCAGCATGTCGTTGAAGGTGCTGATCAGTTCGGCGACGCCGCCCCGCCCGGGCGGCCCCGGCAGCCGATGGCCCGGCCGGAGCAGGTCGACGGTGGTCATGAGCCGGGTGAGCCGCTCCAGCGGAGCCAGTCCGATGCGCAGCAGGGCCGCGTTGGCGACCAGCATCACACCGAGGCCGCCCACCAGGATGACGGCCTCGGTGAGCAGCACCGGGACCGATACGGTCACCGGCGCCCACAGCAGCAGCGCCGTCGCCAGGCCGAGGACCAGCGCGTTGAGGGCGAAAATCCGCCAGAACAGCGACACGGCGTACCGAACCTCCACAGTCTTCGCGGTGTGCCATCCACTATGGGTCACCGCCGGGCCCGGCCCGCACTCGGGTCGGCTCAGCCTGCCGCGCCGCGGGAGCGTGTGTCGACCGGCAGCGGCAGCCATCCGCGTCGGTCACCGGGCCGCGCGACCCCGCACGGCATGCACTGCCGGACCCCCGGTAAATGGGTGCTGGGACCGATGGTGCGGGCTCCGCGCACCGGTGATGGTTGCAGCATGAACCCTTCGCCCTCCCGCCGACCGGCGGGAGCACGGGTTCCGCCGGCGGGGACACCGGGTCCGCGAGCACACCGCGACGGGACTCCACGGCGTTCGACTCCCCTGGAAGGACTTCTCTCATGTCGCTCGACGCGGCCCGCTCCGATTCCCTTCCCGAACGTCTCACCGCCCACGAGGTCGGTCAGCGTCTCCAGCACGAGCGCAACTCCCGCCTCACGCAGCTGGAGGCGATCGAGCAGGAGGGGAACGACGCGCCGCGCGAGCTGATGATCGCGCAGAGGACGTCCATCCAGCGGGTGCTGACGGAGATCGACGCGGCCTTCGCCCGGCTCGAGGCCGGCGGATACGGGCTCTGCCAGGAGTGCAGGCGGCCGATCCCCGTGGAGCGGCTGGAGATCCTGCCCTACGCCCGCTGCTGCGTCGGCTGCCAGCGCCGGGCGTCGTGACGGGCGCGCTCCCGGTCCTGTCCTTCGTGCACCTGGAGGGGTGACTTCGTGAACCACCGGATCGCCGACGCCGGCGCCGCGCCGCTCTCCGCCGACGACCTCGCGGCGCTGCGCGCGAGCCTGAAGGAGCAACGTGCTTTCCGTCTGGAGCAGTTGGAGCGGTTCACCCGACCGTCGCGGGCCGGAGACGCGCTCCGCCGGCGGTCGGCCTCTCAGCTCGAGGTCCAGGTGAAGCTCAGCGCGTCCGCACGCATGGTCCTGTCCGACGTGGAGGCCGCGCTGGAACGCATGGACCAGGGCCGGTACGGCGTGTGCCATGTGTGTTCGCGTCCCATTTCCCTGGATCGCCTCACCGTCGTGCCGCAGGCCCGCTACTGCGGGCGCTGCCCGCGGGGCGGGGAGGCGGGACGGTGACCGGCTTCGGTGTCCGGCCCGGCGGGCACCGTCGAACGGCTCGGCCGGTGTGCCGGGTCTGCCCGCGCTTCGCCATCGACATCGGCAGTTCCCGCACCCGGGCCTGGTCCCCGGGCCGCGGTGTCATCCTCGACGTCCCCACGGTGACGTTCCCGGGCGCCGACGGCGTGTACCCCGTCCGGCGCGGTGACATCGTCGACACCGAGGGCACCGCCCGGATGCTCGAGCGTCTGTTCCGGCGCCGTGTGTCCGCACTCAGCCGCCCGCTGATCGTCGTCACCACCCCCGTGCTCGGCGGGCCCCGCTTCCGCAGCGCGGCTCTCACCGCGCTCGAGGTGCTGCGTCCCCGTACGGTCCTGACCGTCCCCACCGCGAAGGCCATCGCCCTGGGAGCGGGCGCGGACCTGGGCCGGCCGCTGCTCGTCGCGGACATCGGCGCGCATGTCACCGAGGTCGCGCTGCTCTGCGACGGCGAGGTGACGGACGCCTACCGGACGGCGCTGGGCACCGGCGACACCGGCGGCTCCGTGACCTTCCGCGACATCACCGGGGCGGTCGTCGCCATGGTCACCGACATGCTGCGGCTCGACGAGTCCGAGCAGACCCTGGACGCCCTGGGGCGGGGCCTGCTCCTGGCGGGTGGCGGCGCGCTGCGGCCGGAGTTCACGTACGACCTCACCCGGAAGTTGCGGGTCCCCGTCCAGCCGGTTCCCGCACCGCACACGGCGGCGCTGCGGGGGGCCTCGCACGTCCTGGAGTCGGCCCACCGCCATCCGGCGACCCACGCGGAGGAACAGGTACCGGAGCGGGGGACGACATGACCGCCCCGGAACCGCGGGCGCAGCCGCCCCCCGTGCGGGCGCGCGCGGGGCTGTGGCGGTGGCGGCGCAGCCCTCTGCGTCGCCGCTCCGACGTGCTGCAGGCGTGGACCGGGCTGGTGCTGGCTCTGGCGGTGCCCGCGGCGGCTCCCACGGTGACGGTGATCGTGCACAACTCCGTGCACGGTTCGCTGCGGGCGGACGCCGCGGCCGACGCCCGCTCGCGGGCTCCCGTCGACGCCGTGCTGGTGCGGGACGCTCCCCGCCATCCGGAACCCGGCTCCGAGGAGGCCCGGCACACGCTGTACCCGGCCGAGGTCCGCTTCTTCGGCCCCGACGGGCGGCCGCGCACGGGTGAGGCCGAGGTCCGGCCCGGTCTGTCCGCCGGCAGCACCGTCCGCGTCTGGCGCGACGCCGAGGGGCGGCTGACCGATCCGCCCATGACGGCGGGTGAGATCCGCAGCCGTGCGCTGGGGTGGGCGGCCACGGCGGGCGTGGCGGTCGCCCTCACGGGCGCGGGCGCCTACGGCGTGGCGGCGATGGCGCTGGACAGACGGCGCGACGCCGGATGGGAGAGGGCCTGGGCCGACACCGCTCCCCGCTGGACGGCATCGGCGTGAGGATGCGGAACGGGGGCGCCAGGAGGGGTTCGTCCCGCGCTGCGACGGGGCGCGCGGCGTGGTCGGGACCTGCTCGTCGGGTGCCCGCGGCGAAGGCCCTGCCCGGGTGAGTGGCGGTGGAACGGGTCCGGTCCGGTGCGGTGGACGTCGGGCGCGGCGCGGACCCTCATCTGTGCGGGCTCTTGTCGCGGCAGCCGGGAGCCGCGGGCCGCCGCCGGTGGGGCGGACGCGATCGAGTGATCTTCCCGGCAGCCCGTGTCTCCCGTGGGACCAGGGGTTACGCGTGGCGACATGAACGTAACGACTCATGCTCTTCGCGTCCGGGCCGCACTCCCCGCATGTCTCATCGCCTGCTCGGCCCTGCTTCTCACCGCCTGTGGCAGCGAGAAGGGGAGCGAGGTGAGTGCGCCGGCCGCCGCACCGAGCCCCACGGGCACGGGCAGCCCCACGAGTACGACGAGCCCGACCGGCTCCCCCAGCCCCACGGGCACCGCCACCCGCCTCACAGACGACCAGGCCGAGCGCCGCGCTCTGGTCCCTGCCGCCAAGGTCACCTGGGACAAGGCGGCCGGCACGGCCGTCGGCGAGGTGTCGGGCAGCAAACTGGTCGAGATCGAGCTGACCCGCGCGGAGGCCGGGAGCACCGCCAGTCCCGCGCCGAGCCCCGGCAGCCCCGAGTGGGCCGCCGAGGTGGCCACTCAGGACGGCACCCGCCACGCCATCCACATCGACGCCGACTCCGGCCGGGTGCTCCGTTCGCAGCCCGACCGCGAGCAGGACGCCGACGCCAAGCGTGAGACCGCCGACCTGCTCGGCAAGGCGAAGGTGACTGCCGAGCAGGCGGTGAAGACGGCGACCGGGCGGAAGAAGGGCACTGTCACCGTCGTAGAGCTGGACAGCGACGACGCCGGCAAGGTGATCTGGTCGGTCGACGTCGTCACCCAGGACGACTGGTACAAGACGACGTTCGACGTCGACGCGGCGAGCGGCGAGATCCTGCGCGAGGAGGTCGACCGCGACTGACGCCTCCGCACGAGGCGGGCACAGGAACGGCAGCGCCCCTGCCCACGGTCCGAGC
>NZ_JBSGZJ010000334.1:0-7912 GCF_053610925.1 Streptomyces sp. NPDC054847
GTGGCCTTCCACGGCCACCGCCCCCTCGGACGCGAACAGGAATCCTTACGCGGCGAGCTTCGCCAGTGCCGCGTCGATCCGGGCGAGGGTCTTGTCCTTGCCCAGGATCTCCAGGGACTCGAAGAGCGGCAGGCCGACCGTGCGGCCGGTCACGGCGACGCGGACCGGGGCCTGCGCCTTGCCGAGCTTCAGGCCGTGCTCCTCACCGGCGGCCAGGACGGCCTCCTTGAGGGACTCGGGGCTGGTCCAGTCGGCGCCTTCGAGCTTGGCGCGCGCCGTGGTGAGCAGCGCCACCGGGTCGCCCTTCATGGCCTTGGTCCAGGACGCCTCGTCCTCGACGGGCTCGTCCAGGAAGAGGAAGTCGACGTTCGCCGTGATGTCGGAGAGGACCGTGAGCCGGGTCTGGGCGTGCGGGGCGATGGCCTCCCACGCGGCGCGGTCGAAGCTCTCCGGCGCCCAGTTGGCGTGCGGGGCCTTCAGCCACGGCTCGCAGGCCTCGGTGAACGTCTTCACGTCCAGCATCCGGATGTGGTCGGCGTTGATCGCCTCGGCCTTCTTCAGGTCGAAGCGGGCCGGGTTGGCGTTGACGTCCGCGAGGTCGAACTTCGCGACCATCTCCGGGATCGTGAAGATGTCCTGGTCGGCGGAGAAGGACCAGCCGAGCAGGGACAGGTAGTTGAGCAGGCCCTCGGGGAGGAAGCCGCGCTCCCGGTAGAGGTTGAGGGACGCCTGGGGGTCGCGCTTGGAGAGCTTCTTGTTGCCCTCGCCCATGACGTAGGGCAGGTGCGCGAAGGACGGGATCTCCTTCGCGATGCCGAGCTCGATGAGCGCCTTGTAGAGCGCGATCTGCCGCGGGGTGGAGGACAGCAGGTCCTCGCCGCGCAGGACGTGGGTGATCTCCATCAGCGCGTCGTCGACAGGGTTGACGAGCGTGTAGAGCGGGGCGCCGTTGGCGCGGACGATGCCGTAGTCCGGGACGTTGTCCGGGGTGAAGGTCAGTTCGCCGCGGACGAGGTCCGTGAAGGTGATCGGCTCCTCCGGCATCTTGAAGCGGACGATCGACTCGCGGCCCTCCGCCTCGTACGCCGCCTTCTGCTCGGCGCTCAGCGTGCGGCACTTGCCGTCGTAGCCGGAGGGCTTGCCGGCGGCGCGGGCGGCGTCGCGGCGGGCCTCGAGCTCCAGGGCCGTGCAGTAGCAGTGGTAGGCGTATCCGCCGGCCAGCAGCTTCTCGGCGACGTCCTTGTAGGTGTCCATCCGCTGCGACTGGCGGTAGGGGGCGTGCGGGCCGCCGACCTCGGGACCCTCGTCCCAGTCGAGCCCGAGCCAGCGCATCGAGTCGAGCAGCTGGTTGTAGGACTCCTCGGAGTCACGGGCCGCGTCGGTGTCCTCGATGCGGAAGACCATGGTTCCGCCGGTGTGCCGGGCGTAGGCCCAGTTGAACAGGGCGGTGCGGACCAGGCCCACATGGGGGTTGCCGGTCGGGGAGGGACAGAAACGTACGCGGACGGAGCCGTTAGCCACGCTTGATCACCTTGTTGGTGAGAGTGCCGATACCTTCGATGGTGACGGCGACCTCGTCGCCGACGTTGAGCGGGCCCACCCCCGCGGGGGTGCCCGTGAGGACGACGTCGCCCGGGAGCAGCGTCATGGCCTCGGTGATGTGCACGATCAGGTCCTCGACGGACCGGACCATCTCGCTGGTGCGGCCCAGCTGGCGCTGCTCGCCGTTGACGGTGCACTGGATCGTCACGTCGGCCGGGTCGAGGTCGGTCTCCACCCAGGGGCCGAGCGGGCAGGAGGTGTCGAAGCCCTTGGCCCTGGCCCACTGCTTCTCGCGCTGCTGCACGTCGCGCGCGGTGACGTCGTTGGCGCATGTGTAGCCGAAGATGACGTCCTTGACGCGTTCGCGGGGAACCTCGCGGCACATCCGGCCGATGACGACGGCGAGCTCGGCCTCGTGGTGCAGCTCGTTCGAGAACGAGGGGTACTCGATGGCGTCACCGGAGCCGATCACCGAGGTGGTGGGCTTGAAGAAGGCGACGGGTACGTCCGGGACCTCGTTGCCGAGCTCCGCCGCGTGCTCCGCGTAGTTGCGGCCGATGGCCACGACCTTGTTGGGGAGCACGGGCGGCAGCAGACGGACCTTGCTCAGCGGGACCTTGGTCCCGGAGAGCTCGAAGTCGGCGTACGGAATGCCCTTGATGATGTCGAGGACAAGGCCGTCTGGGCCGTCCTCGACCGCGCCGAAGGCGACATTGCCGTCGATGGAGAACCTGGCGATGCGCACGGGATGCTGTCGCCCCTCTTTACTTGGTCGCTGGCCGGAGACTGACGCTCCAGGCTAACGCGGCGAGGGACGCCCGACCGGCTGCGTCACCGTGTACGTGACGGCGGTGATGACGCCGGCGGTCAGCGGACGGGGGCGTCCATGAGGATCGTGCGGCGGGGGTTGGCCGTCTGGGTCGGAAGCTCGAGCGAGTGCTCCTGCTGCTCCGGCGTCTGCAGCTCCTCCGCGTCCTTGAGGTGGGCGAGGGTGGTGCGCCGGGGGTTGGCTATGTTGCGGAACATCATCGTCGTCTTCATGTGGTGTGTCTGACCTTGTCCGAGTGCGGGCGCTGTGGAGGAGCGCGGTTGACGGATTGCCCATCCCTGTAAAGCGTCAGGCTAAACATCGGATTCCCGTCGAATGCCAGGAAGACTCAACGATCACCGTGTGAGTTTGCTCACGAAGAGACGGGCAAAACAGGCAATACGGACCCCTGATGACGCATGCGGAACCGGACATTAAGCCACTGAAGCCCTTATTCCGCTCCTGATCATCGCGACTGGGACACCCCCTCCCCCTAAGCGACTCGTGGACAGAAGTCCGTTTTACCCAGGAACGACCCCCACGACTTGTGACCGCACGCTTACATCGTGTCATCCAGGTCACAGGCCGGTACGTGGCCCTTGTTGGAGATCCGGCACTGTGCTGGAATTCCACGAACCGCCGCGGGTTTCGAACCGGCGCGCAAGGGCGCAACGCAGCGCCGAGTTGCGGCGGGGAAGGGGGAGCAGCGCCGGTCACTCACGACCACCATGGGGCGCGATCATTGCCCCACGACGCCGACACCGTCCCGCCGTACAAGCGGAGGGACGCCTGGTCCAGAGGTTGCGACGCTAGTGCAGGGACGTTTCAAGAGGGATGGCAACAGCGCGGCGGAACAGGAGCCGCGCGGCGGGACCGACCGCGGCTCCTCGCCCCAGCACACCCACAACCAGGGACCGGCGGCCCCCGGCGACGGTGGTGAGCGCGCAGGCCGCGCCGGCGCCAAGGCGTCCGGCGTCAAGGCCTCCCCGGCCGACGGCGCCGGCTCACCGGCCAGGCCGAAGGGCCCCACGGACACCGGTTCGCGAATAGCGCTGCGCAACTGGCGCATCAGCACGCGCCTCGTGTCCCTGCTCACCCTGCCGGTCGTCGCGGCGACCACGCTGGGCGGACTCCGTATCAACGAGTCCATGGACGACATGAAGCAGCTGGACCACATGCAGCTGCTCACCAAGATGACGACGGAAGCGACCGAGCTGGCGCACGCGCTCCAGCAGGAGCGTGACCTCTCCGCCGGCCCGCTGGCCAACGGCTCCGTCGACACCGACTTCAAGGTCTCCGGCCCGCGTACCCAGACCGACCGCGCCCGCAAGGCCTTCCTCGAGGCCACCCGTTCCATCCCGAACAAGGACGACGACGAGGCGCTGGAGTCGATCCGCGCCAACGCGAACCAGATCGCCGTCCAGGTCAACAACCTCAACACCATCCGGAACACCGCCTACAAGGGCAAGGTTCCGAAGTCGCAGACGGTGGAGGGTTACAGCCGTCTGATCGAGTCGCTGCTGAGCCTCTCCCAGGACATGGCGCAGGCGACCAGCAACCCCGAGATGATCAAGCGCACGCGCGCCCTGGCGGCGTTCTCCTCCGCCAAGGAGTACGCGTCGATCCAGCGCGCCATCATCGCCGCGGCCCTGCCCGGCGGTGACGACGCCGCGACGCCCGGCCTCACGGAGAACGACCGCCTCTACGGACAGGCGGCGCTCGAGAACGGTGAGACGGAGCTCAAGAGCTTCAAGGCGATCTACGAGTCCACCGGCGGTGACTCCGAGGAACTGACGGCGCCGCTGGAGAACGAGAACCCGACGATCACCGCGGCCGAGCAGTACGCCAAGCGCGTCCTGGAGAACGAGAACGGCCTCGCGCAGCTGCCGATCCGTTCCCACCTGGACTGGACCGACGACTACTCGGTCCGCATCAACGCGATGAAGACCATCGAGCAGACGCTGCTCGGCCAGATGGAGGCCGAGGCGCGCAAGCTGCGCGAGGCGTCCCAGCAGGACGCCATCATCAACGGTGCGCTGATCCTCATCGTCCTCGGCGTGTCCCTCGTCGGCGCGTTCGTCGTGGCCCGCTCCATGATCCGCTCGCTGCGCCGACTCCAGGACACCGCGACCAAGGTCGCCCAGGACCGTCTGCCCGAGCTGGTCAAGCAGCTCTCGGAGTCCGACCCGCAGGACGTCGACACCTCCGTCGAGTCCGTCGGTGTCCACTCCCGCGACGAGATCGGCAAGGTGGCCGCGGCCTTCGACGACGTGCACCGCGAGGCGGTCCGCCTCGCCGCCGAGCAGGCGCTGCTGCGGGGCAACGTCAACGCGATGTTCACCAACCTCTCGCGCCGCAGCCAGGGTCTTATCCAGCGTCAGCTCTCGCTCATCTCCGAACTGGAGTCGCGCGAGGCCGACCCGGACCAGCTCTCCTCGCTGTTCAAGCTCGACCACCTCGCGACCCGTATGCGCCGGAACGGTGAGAACCTCCTGGTCCTCGCGGGTGAGGAGCCGGGCCGCCGGTGGACCCGCCCCGTGCCGCTGGTCGACGTGCTCCGTGCCGCCGCCTCCGAGGTGGAGCAGTACGAGCGCATCGAGCTGGCCTCCGTGCCCGCCACCGAGGTCGCGGGCCGCGTCGTCAACGACCTCGTGCACCTGCTCGCCGAGCTGCTGGAGAACGCGACCTCGTTCTCCTCGCCGCAGACCAAGGTCCGGGTCACCGGTCACGCGCTGCCCGACGGCCGCGTCCTGGTCGAGATCCACGACACCGGCATCGGCCTCTCCCCCGAGGACCTCGCCGCGATCAACGAGCGGCTGGCGTCGCCGCCCACCGTGGACGTCTCCGTCTCCCGCCGCATGGGTCTGTTCGTGGTCGGCCGGCTGTCCCTGCGACACGGCATCCGCATCCAGCTGCGTCCCTCCGACTCCGGTGGCACGACCGCGCTGGTCATGCTGCCCGTCGATGTCGCCCACGGCGGCAAGAAGGCTCCGGCGAAGCCCGGTGCGGGCGGCCAGGGCGCCGCTGCGCCGGCAGGCGGTGCTCCGGCGGGTCTGCCCGGCCGTCCCGGTGGCCCCGGCGGTGGCCGTCCCGGCCTCGGCGGCGGCAACGCGGGCGGCAACAACGGCGGCAACAACGGCGGCGGCCCGCTCGGCGGTGCTCCCGGCGGCGCGGGAAGTGCTCCCGGCAACCGGCTCGGTGCGGGCGCGGCTCGCGGCCAGGTCGGCGCCGGTTCGGCTCCGCGCGCCGCACTGCCCGCCCGTGACGACGCCGGCCGTCCGGCCCAGGGCATGCAGAGCGCCCCGGGCATGCCGGGACCGGGCCAGCAGGGACCGGGCCAGCAGGGCCAGGGCGGCAGGCCCGGCCAGGCGCAGGACGGCCCCCGTCATGGCGGCGCGTTCGGCGGCGGCCGTGGTGCGCAGGGTGCTCCTGCGCGCAACGAGGCTCCCCAGAACGGTTTCCAGAAGGGTGCGGCGCCCGCCGCGGGCGACCGCGGCCGTCAGCTGCCCCCGCCCGGCGGTCCCCGTGCCGAGCTGCCCGGCGGCCCCGCGCCCCGGCGCGACGAGCCCGTGCCGCCGCGGCCGCAGCGCCCGCAGACCACCAGCTGGGGCAGTGAACAGCCGCCGCAGCCGCAGCGCCCGTCCGCGGACGCGCCGCGCGGTCACGAGGACCACGACAGCAACCGGGGCCCGGGATCGACCGCCGAGTTCGTGCGGCCCGACTACAACGCCGGTCCGCCGCAGGCCGGCCTCCCGGCCGGTCCCTCCTCGACGGGGCAGTTCGTGCGCCCCGACGTGTACGGGGCGTCGAACCAGTCCTCCGCCGGCCAGTACGGCCGCCCGGAGGCGCAGGACCCGGCGTCCACGGCCCAGTTCGCCCGCCCGGACTTCGGAGCGCCGCAGCCGCCCGCTCCGCAGCGCCGTGACGAGTCGAGTTTCGCGCCGCCGCGGCCGGCGGCCGGGCTGCCCGCCCCGCATCAGCCGGAGGCCCTGCCCCCGGCCGGGCCCGGTGACGGCCGTACCCCGCTGTACGACACCCTGGAGACCAACTGGTTCCGCGGTGTGCAGGGTGGCGGCCGGCCCGCCGACGAGCAGCAGGCACCGGTGGAGCGTCCCGCTCAGCCGGCCCCGCAGCGCACACCCGCGCAGAGCCCGGCGACCCCGGGCAACGCGTCCCATGCGAGCGGTGCCTGGCGCTCCTCGCCCAACGACGAGTTGGTACGTCAGGCCGAGCGGGTCAGGAAGCCCGCGGCCGGCGGCGTCACCACCTCCGGCCTGCCCCGGCGGGTCCCGCGCGCCAACCTCGTGCCGGGCACCGCTCAGGAGCAGAACCACCAGGCCGGTCCGCAGGTTTCGCGCGCGCCGGACGATGTGCGTGGCAGGCTGACCAATCTCCGCCGGGGCATCCAGCAAGGCCGTCAGCAGAACAGCTCGACGACCGGAAGCTTCAACCTCGGCCCCTCTCACCAGCAGGAGCGTTAGTTGAGCCCGATGAGCCAGGCGGCGCAGAATCTGAACTGGTTGATCACCAACTTCGTGGACAACACCCCAGGGGTGTCGCACACGGTGGTGGTCTCCGCCGACGGTCTTCTGCTGGCGATGTCAGAAGGTTTCCCGCGCGACCGCGCCGATCAGCTGGCGGCCGTGGCCTCCGGTCTGACGTCGCTGACCGCGGGCGCCTCCCGGATCTTCGAAGGCGGTCCGGTGAGCCAGACCGTCGTGGAGATGGAACGGGGGTTCCTCTTCCTCATGTCCGTCTCCGACGGATCCTCGCTGGCCGTGCTCGCGCACCCCGACTGCGACATCGGCCTCGTGGGTTACGAGATGGCGCTCCTCGTGGACCGTGCGGGCAGCGTCCTCACCCCGGACCTGCGCGCCGAACTCCAGGGAAGCCTTCTGCACTGAGCCCGAGCCGCGAGCCGAACCCCACGCACCGGCTCGCGGCGATCAGCCAACGCACCGTCACCAGCACGGCCGCCAAAGGCCCCCCACCGGCCCAACCAGACGGCACAGCCGACCACTTGCTGTCACGCCCGGAGGATTCATGACCCCGCCACCCGCCTCTCACGATCCGTACGGTACGTCGGTAGACGCGTACGGGGACGAGGGCGACCAGCCGCTGGTACGTCCGTACGCCATGACCGGCGGCCGGACCCGGCCGCGCTACCAGCTCGCCATCGAGGCGCTGGTCAGCACGACGGCCGATCCGGCCCTGCTCGCCGGGTTGCTTCCCGAGCACCAGCGGATCTGTCATCTGTGCCGGGAGGTCAAGTCCGTCGCCGAGATCTCGGCGCTGCTGTCGATGCCGCTGGGTGTCGCGCGGATCCTTGTCGCCGACCTGGCGGAGGCCGGCATGGTGGCCATTCACCAGCCGGGCAACGGAGAGGCCGGCGGCACGCCGGATGTGACACTGCTCGAAAGGGTGCTCAGTGGACTTCGCAAGCTCTAGCGGCGGTGCTGCCCGATCGACCACCAGCGCGAAGATCGTGGTGGCGGGCGGCTTCGGCGTGGGCAAGACCACGTTCGTCGGCGCCGTCTCGGAGATCAACCCGCTGCGTACCGA
>NZ_JBSGZJ010000335.1:0-7875 GCF_053610925.1 Streptomyces sp. NPDC054847
GCCGGGGGGAACGGTCGGGCGCAGCAAGGCCAGCATGGACCCATGCCCCCTTCCCGCACACAAGACGAAGCCCCCGCCATCCCCGGCGCCCTCGAAGCCATCCCCACCAAACGACGGACCACCCGCGCCGAAGAGTCCAACCTCGTCGCGCACGCCCGCCGTGAACTCCGCCTCATCGGCGAAGACCCCGCAACCATCCGCGGCCTCGCCAAAGTCGTCCAAGCCTTCGCCGACATGGGCCACAGCGGATCCAGCGCCCACGCCGCCACGCAGTACCTCGAGCGGCTCCTGCGCTTCCAGCCCCTGTCCGACCTGACGACTGACCCCGCCGAATGGATCGACCGGCACGCCGAAGGCATGACCCCCACACCCCTGTGGCAGTCCAGGCGGAACTCGGAAGCGTTCTCCACCGACGGCGGGAAGACGTACTACCTGCTGTCCGAGCAGGAAGCCGCCGGCGACATCGCCACCACACCACTCCACCGATCCAAGCCCGCAGATCTGCCCGCCGAAGGCTGATTCCTGCCGCACCGGACGCATTTCCGGCCACCGGTGGCACACTCGATGCACGGCGCACCGGCTGCTCTCCCAAGGACGACCGGCAGTACGACGCCCCTCCCTGCGCGCGGACGAACCCCTCCAGGTGCCTCCCTCGCAGGGAAGCAGCCTCCCGCAGGCTGCACCCGCAGAGCCCGCCCCTGTACCCCACTTGGGGCGGGCTCTCGTGCGTCCCGGCACCGTTGTCAGCGCCCCGTGCCACACTGGGGCCAGCGGCTGAACCGGTCCTATTGTCCGGTGTAGGCGGCTTCCGCGGTGGTGTGGCGCCCAGGGGGCGTTACCCGTACGACCACCGCCCAGCGTTACGCCCCGCCTCTACCCCCGTGGAGGCGGGGCGTCGTGCGTTGCAGGAGGCATCGCCAACGCGGTGCAGAGGCTCCTCATGCCTGAGGGGTTTGGCCAGGCTCAGGGCCATCCCCTGCGGTGTCCCGCAGCTTCGACGTCCTTAGGCCGGCTGCTCGGCCGCGCATCGCCTGGCCCGTGTCATAAGTGAGCAGCTGAACCGGCCGCCCAGCCAGAGGCTGCACAGCCAGCCCTCGATCGATGATCTCGTCATCGTTGATTGGCAGACGAACATGGCCAGGAGGATCGAAGAGCACCTCCACGGTGACTTTTCCGCTGGGTATGCCGCCAGAATCGAGAGCGGAATAGTCCTCCTCTTTGAGGATGGCCGCGCCAGGTCCGGAGCTGAGGAGCCTTTCGAAGACGGCGAGGGTGTAGCCGGCCCGCCAGCGTCGATGCTTGTCCTTGCTCTGTTTCAGGTTGTCCAGCTCGTCCACCACGACCATTGGCACCAAGAGGTGGATCGGCTCCTCCCGCACGCCGCACATGCTGCGCAAGTCCCAGGCCTCCAGCCTGGCGTGGTGCTGCACGTACACGCTGGTGTCTGCAACCACGAACACTCCGCCGCCAGTCCATTGCTCTACACGCTGGCGCAGGGCCACGGCGGCCTCGTCGAAGTCTGCGACCCGATGGGAGAGTTCTAGGTTGAGCAGGTCATTCAGGAAACCCTCCTGATGGCTGCCAGCGAGGCCCCCGCTAGCTCCGGCCAGCAGCGCGTCATGCCGTCGGGTCAGCACTAGGTGATCGATGTCGGCGTCGCGTATCTGACCGCGAAGATGACGTACTGCATCAGCTGCCCAGCGTAGGTAGAGAACGAGCCTCCCATAGGCGGGGCCGTTGAAGGGCCCCTGCAAGTTGGCGGCCTCGTTGCGCAGGGAGTAGAGCGAGCCGAGCAGGTTGTCCCGGTCTACGCCGGGGAGTGGCGTCACGAGCATCTGGGGATTGTCTCAGTCGACCCGCAGTCCCGTGTCCGGCCGGCAGATCTCGCACGGCTTGATGTCCGGCTCCAGAGACGCGATCAACGCCTCCTCCCTGTCCAGGAAGGCGCCGAACCCCTTGTACATGGAGCAGCCACCGCGGTGCAGCACCGCAAACGCCTCATCGGACTGGGCGCGCTTCGGCTCGAGCTTCCACGACGACTGCTCCCGCGCCGTCCGCTCCCGACGCAGCCGCGCCTCTTCCTCCGCCTCGAGCTGCTTGATCATGGCGCGGGTCCGCTCGAGCTGATGCTCCTGGTACTCGGCGACGATGCGGAGCTTATCGAGGCGGGACAGGTCGGGGCGATGATCAGACATGACAGGGCTCGGGTCAGGCGGCCTGAGTGACGTCCACGACCAGTGTGGCCGCGGGCTGGGTGATCTGCTTCAGCAGCATCCGCGCGGCGACCAGCTTCTCCCTCTCCACCGTCTCCCAGTACGGGTGCGTGGTCACGGTGATGGACAGGTCCAGGCACTCGGCACGCAACCTGGCCTCGTCCTGCTTCTGCTGATCGGTCCAGCCGGGCGAGTCTTCGCGGCCGCCGGTGACGACACCGGTGTGGGGGTGCGCTTCACCAGGCCAGCCGGGCATCGGCTCCACCGACCAGGGCAGGGTGCGGCACAGGGCGGCATGCTCGGCGAGTGCCTGGTGGAGACGGGTCTGTGCGGTCAGGAGGTCGTCGGGGAAGGTCTGCTCGGGCATGAAGTCACCATACGTCTGTTCGAATTCTGGACGCGAACGGGACACGCCCACACCCATCACAGGCAGACGGAAGGCCCCTGCCAGAACGGCAGGGGCCTTCCGAGACGAGTCAAGAGAACAGGAGGTACTACAGGAGCTACTGCGCCGCTACGCGCTCTCCCTTGCTGGTCAGCTCCAGCTCAACGACCACCTCGTCGTCCCGCTTCGACTCCTCCTCCACGGAGACAAGGCGCTTCTTCACCAACTGCCTGATCGCTGCGGCAGCGTGCGTGTCGCCCGCGGGGTAGGCCGCACAGAGGTGCCTGAAGTCGGTGGCGTCCGAGGCGGGCGCGAACGACCAGCCCTTGAGCTGAGCCACCTCGACCAGACCCTCGCCCGACATCCGCGTGATGTCGAAGCCGCCGCCAGCCGTTTCCTCCCACTCCTCAATGCGATGACGTGCCGCGTTCAACGCTGCCAGCACTTCACGCTCAAGGTCGGTCAGCTCGACAGGCTTGATCGGCCGGCCGCTGCGACGGTCCCACCGCTTCTCAAAAGCTTCGACCTGCCCCCTGACGAACACCGGCCCGCTCTTCAGATGCGCGACCGCGGGCGGGAAGTCGTCACGCTGGACAAGCTGCGCCGCACGCTGGCGAACCACACCCAGCATCTCCGCGATCTCGGAGACACCGACCAGGTCCGGGACGGACGGTTCAGCGAGCCTGCGGTCGAGCTCTTCCTCGGTGACGAGGTCGACGCCGAGGACGGTGGCGCTGATGTCGGCTTCCTTGGCCGCCGCGGTCACGTCCTTCAGTGCACTGTCGATGGCCTGCCGTGCGGTGCCGGCCTCGACGAAGATGCGCACCGCAGTGTTGCCGTTCGGTGATGCGCCGACGGCGGGGTCGCGGTCGGCGAGGTAGTCGTGCAGTACGTCGATGGCTTCATCGGTGATCTCGGTTGCTGCCAACTCGACTTCGACGCTCCACGCCTGGGGCATTATGTGAACATCTCCTTCCCGGATCCCTATCCGTTTGGGGACTTACGGTCCGCCGGGGTGCCACCCGGCGGACCCTCCCCTAGTACTTCTACTTGTCGATGAACCCGTGGCGCTTCAGCTGCGCCATCGCGTTCTTCCGGCCCCGCCAGTCGGACGAGGTTCCGGAGAGCGTGGTCACCCGGCCGCCGTCCTTGTAGACCTGGTGGTGACCGTTCTTCGTGGTCCTGACCTCGAAGCCCTGTGCTTCGAGCCTCCTGATGAGTTTCCGTGTGTCCTTGTCCAAGGTACTCCTATCCCTTGACGTCGTCTATGTTAATTGTACCACGTTCAGAATTTACCCTAGACAGCGACCAGAGTAAGTTGACTCTGGGAAGCATCCCGAACGCACGAAAACGGCCCCGCCATCCCATCTCGGGACGGCGGGGCCGCATAGCTCCCCAGGCGTACGGACACCGTACGCCTCACCTCGGACAGTGGACCCGCAGCAGACGCACCGGCCGCACAGCACGGGTCCCATCCTGGCGTTCGACGAGGACGTTCCGCGGCGCCACCCGACCGGTCCGCACCTCCGGGAACGGCACCTCCTCGAGCACCGGCCCCGTCCCGTAACGGACCCGAACGGTGACCGGCTGCCAGTCCTGCGGGCCACGGTGCTCCCAGTAGGTCCGCGGCTCCGGCTCCTCCCCAGCCGGAGTCGCAGGCACGTCGAAGGTGAGTTGGCCGTCCATCATCGGCCTCCCTCCAGGTAGGGGAGCAGCACCTGGTCGACACGGGCCGCCAGGGCCGCCGCCGCCCGCGGGTCCCGATACCGCGCCCCGGCCTCGAGCCTCGGCAGCACCCGGTCCGGCCCCAGCACGAACACCGTGCCGCCGCGGACCGGAACCTCGAGGGTCCCGCCGGCCACCCGGGAGCCGTGGACGACGAGCAGCGGCCACACCGACTCCGGCCCCATGCCGACCGCCTCCGCGACGAGACGCGCATACCCGGCCAACGACTCCACTTGGCGGTGCCGGTCATCCGTACCGCAGCGCACCCGGCTACCCACAAGGGCCGTGGTCTTCCCGCGGTGCCAGGCCTTGGTGTCCACGACCACGAGGGCGCTCCCGCACGGGGAGACGAGGACGTGGTCGAGGTTGAAGCGTCGGCCGCGGAGCATCAGGTCGTGTCGCACATGCCAGCCCGACCGTGCGAGCCCGTCGAGTATCCGCGCCGTCGCCTCCTCCCCCGCCGCGCCGTGGCTCCTGCGAGCCGCCACCGCGTCCGCGCGGCGCGTGTGGACGGTGACACCCATCCACGACAGGACACGCCGCCACACACCCCGCCGGGCGTGCGCACGGGCTTGCGCAGCCCACTCATGCGCCGACCTCCCCGCGGTCACCGGCCGGCCTCCCGCCACCAGCGCAGCCCGTCAGGCTCGCCCCGGTCAAGGTCGTTGTCGCAGTCGGCCAGGAACGCGCCGTAGGCGGCCACCCGGTCCGCGGCGTACTCCCGCTGCTCCGGCGTCATCTTCGACGTCGTCCACCGCCATTTCCCCGACTCGAGCCACACCGTGTGCCACGCGCCGTTCTCCACCGTGTCGTCCGGGTGATTCTCGAGGTTGCGCGCCGCACGGATGGCTCGCGCGACCTTCATCTGACGGTGCTGATCGTCGAGAACAGCCTGATACCGGGGCCGGTACGCCTCGCAGTACGAGCACGTGGCCTCCGTGCCTTCCGGCAGCGCGCCCTGCTCCGTGGAACGGCCGCACAGGGCGAGCCCGGTGGCCCACTCCTCCCAGCGCGGCAGCCACTCGTACAGGGACAGGTGGACGAGGTCCGGCTCGTCGGGGAGCTGAAGGTGGGCGACGGGGACGATATAGCGGAGTTCGGGGTCGAGGGCGGTCTGTCCGGTCATCGTTCGGTCTCCAGGGTCTCGAGGGCGTGGACCTGCCACAGGGTGGTTCCGTGCGCGCGGAACCTGGTGGGGCCGGCGGTCCAACCGCAGGAGCAGCGCAGCCGGTAGTTCTCGCGGTTCGGCTGCTCCGGATCCTGGTAGCCCCAGGACGGGATGTGCGACCCGTCCCCCGCGGCCCACAGCACCGGCGCGTGGTCGGGGCACATGTAGCCGACCGCCTTGGACTGCATCCAGCCCGCCTCCACACGGTCGAGGTGCAGCTGCCGGAAGCAGCCGGGGATGACGCACAGTCGGGCCAGGGTGCCCTGCGCCTCCCACCGTTCGACCGCGTTGATCGCCGTGTTGGCGTGGGCGAGCCACCCGTCGCGGGCGTGCTGCCAGGCGGTGCCGCCCTCGAGGAACGCTTTCGACCCGGCCTCCCGGGCGAGGGCTTCGGCAACGTGGGTGAGGAGCGCGGCCGCGGGCTGCGGCTCCTGGGTGATGGTCATGGGCCCTCCAAGGGCGTGATGTGACGGTGGGTTACGTGGTGCCGGTATCCGGCCGGGAACCGTGTCTAAGATGTCCGGTTCGACGTCACGCACTGTCGCGGTAACCGCGGTTCGCGCCCTTCGGCACCGCCACATCAGCCGCGTTCAGCACGCCCATCGCCATAGCCACCGCCACGGCATGCGCCCGGTCATTCACCCGGAGCTTGCGAAGAACCGACTGCATATGCGACTTCACCGACTCCTCCGCGATTCCGAGGGCGGTACCGATGGCCCGGTTGGTGTTGCCGTTCGCGGCGAGGACGAGGATCTGGCGCTGCCGGCTGGTGAGGTAGGTGCGCGGGTCGTTGTGGTTCCGGCGGGGGTATGCGCGTGCTGGATGCGGGGCGGGCCCGACACCCGCCGGCGCCGGGCCAACAGGCAGAACAGTCGTCACGCCTCACACCAGCCGATCGGCTGCTCGTCGGCAGGCTTGGCGTCCACCGCGCGCACCAGTTCCCGGGCGGCCAGGGCCAGCTGCTCGTCGGAGTACGCCTGCTCGGCGTCCTGGTGCGGGTCGTCGGGGCGACTGTAGTGCGTGGCGTGGATGACGCGCAGAGCAGCCTTGATGAGGGTCTCGTGCTGGTCGACGGGCGGAAAGTAGATGCTCATGCGGACTTCTCCTCGGTGCTGGTGAGCTCGGCGATGCCCTGCGCGGCCTGCTCGGCTCGGGTCCGGGCGTCCGCGATCCACTCCGCGAAGTCGGCCCCGGCCGGGCCGGCCACCGTCTCGGCGAACCATTCGGTGCACTCCATGCCGTCCGGGCCGTCACCGAACGGGCCCGCATACCAGTCCGCGATCTCGGCGGCCTTGTCCGGGGCGACCTCCTGCACGACGTGCAGCAGCCGCGCCGCGAGGCTGGAGAGGCTCGAGGCCATGGCCTGCCAACCCATGGCGCCCGGATGCTTCGGGAGGGGTGAGGCGATGCAGCGGAGGTGAATGTGGGCGAGGTCGACGAGGAGCGTCTCGGGGGACGTGTCGATGAGTTCGTCCTGGTCGAGGTCGAGGTCGAGGTCGGTGATGTCGCTCATGCGGTCTTCTTCTCCTTGGCTATAGCGGGGCGGGGGTTCGGTCAGGCGGTACGGCGGGCGCGGGCCGGGATGGCGGCGCGCCAGCGGTACACGGTGCGAGGGGACACGCCGACCACTTCGGCGATCCGCTCCGCCGACATTTGCTTGGCGCTCAGACCGCGGGCGATGAGGACGCGTTCGATGCGGTGGAGGCCTTCGACCCGGCGGGGCTGCTCGACGATGAGCTGCACGTCGGTCTCGTCGGCGTCGAACCAGGTGCGGGGCCGCGGGTTGCGCTCCTCCTGGCGGCGTTTCCGACAGCCGTGGCAGATGTGGCGCTGAGGGGCAGGGGGGCGGGTGCATCCGGTTTCGCGGCAGGAGCGTGTCGTCGGACTGGCCGCTGGGCTGGGCATGGGGGTCATGGCGGCGTCCTCCTGGGCGCGTGGAAGGGTGGGCCGCCCGCTCGGCTGCGATCACCGTGGTGCGGGCGGGCGGCCCGGAATGTGGGCGGGGTGGCGCCAGAGGGAGGCGCTAGAGGGGCGTGCCGTCGCAGTCGACGTAGCCGTCGACGGTGGGGTGCGGCTCGATGCAGCCGTCGTGGTCCCCGCGGTCGGTGTCGTCGTCGAGCCCGGTCACGGAACGGGGGCGCACGCACATGACCGTGGTGTCCGGCGCCTCCAGGCGGAAGCGGACGTTGGACCGGTCGTCGCCGCAGGGCAGGCAGTCGCAGGGGAACGCCTGGTAGATGCCGTGGAGTTCGCTGAGGCTGCCGTGGTAGCGGACGAGGGTGCCGGGCTCCCAGTGAACGAGGGGGTTCAGCATGGCGTCTCCAGGGCTTGGGTGGGTGGTGGTGCGGGGTGGGGCTCGGCGCGCCCCGCCTGGGGGTGCGGGG